>JBCCFA010000046.1:0-15089 GCA_039029975.1 Pseudomonadota bacterium | reverse complement strand
TTTTGTTTGCGCTGTATCAATCGGTGTTAGCCGATTTGCTAAATAAGGATCTGCTCATTGAACAAACGCTACGACGGTTCGAAAAATATTTGTTGGAAGTGTGTGGCTATGGCTTATTACTGGATGGCGAGGCGGACTCACATGAAGCTATCGAAGCCGATCGGCTTTATTTCTATCACCTCGAACATGGCCCTGGCAGAGAGAAGATTGCAGTCGACGATATCCCGGTGTCGGGACAAACATTGCTCAGCTTCTCGGCGGACGAAGCGTTGGGACCTGATCAATTACAGCAGACTAAACGTCTGATGCGCGCCGTGCTGCGCCATTATCTTGGCGATAAACCGCTAGCGTCGCGAGCATTGTTTGAGCAGCAGTCAAGCTGATGCTAATGTTTTGAAGATATTCTTTTTCCTAACAGCGGCTGGGTTATTCTCGGAATTGCCGTTACACTACGCGGCCTTCGAAATACAAGCACTTTAAGTACATCGTAACGATCAATGGCAACCCTAGGCGTTAATATCGACCACGTCGCAACCTTACGTGAGGCGCGCGGCGGTGCGGAACCTTCAGTGCTCGACGCAGCACGCACTGCCGTGGCGGCAGGCGCCGACGCGATAACGGTGCACCTTAGAGAAGATCGCCGCCATATTCAGGACTACGACGTTGAGACGATTAAAACCGAAGTGGATGTTCGGCTTAATTTGGAAATGGCGTTGACCCAAGAAATGATTGGTATTGCAAAATCGATCATTCCCGCGTGTTGTTGCATCGTGCCAGAGAACCGTCAGGAGCTTACGACCGAAGGCGGTTTAGATGTACTCGGTCACCAAAAGGAAATACAGCGATTAGTTGAAACGCTCACGGCGGTTAATGTCGAAGTATCTTTGTTTATTGACCCTGAATTAAGGCAAATAGAATGCGCTCGCGCTTGCGGTGCACCGATTGTAGAAATTCACACGGGCAGCTACGCGAATGCAGGACCAAGTGAGCTAGATCACGAACTGGCCCGCTTGACGCGGGCAATAGAATACGCTTCGGATTGTGGTCTACAGGCGAATGCGGGGCACGGCTTGAACTATCACAATGTTCAACAAATTGCCCGTATACCCGGCGTCGCCGAACTGAATATTGGCCATTCTATTGTATCCCGAGCGTTATCAGTGGGATTTGATAAGGCCGTATCTGAGATGAAAACACTCATCGAGGGGGCTCGTTGATTTACGGTATCGGAGTAGACCTAGCGCAGATTTCTCGGATTGAAAATGCATACGAGCGCTTCGGTATGCGATTTGCGAATAGAATTCTAGGTAAATCGGAGCTCGCAGATTTTTCGAAAACCAAACGGCCGGTGCGTTTTCTCGCGATGCGGTTCGCCGCAAAAGAAGCGGCTTCGAAAGCTTTTGGCACAGGTTTCAAGCAAGGCGTAGCACCTCGGCAAATTGAAGTTACCCACAATAAAGCCGGCAAACCTTCGCTGGTATTCTCCGGGCAGGCGCAAGTGCTTGCGGAAACAAACAATATTACGGGCAGTCATGTCAGTTTGACCGACGAAAGTGATTTCGCTGTTGCTTACGTGATTCTTGAGCAAGTATGAATATTCCCCCAGAGGTCGAGCGGCGTCGAACGTTCGCGATTATTTCCCATCCTGACGCCGGCAAAACAACGGTCACAGAGAAACTATTGTTGTTGGGTGGCGCAATCAACACAGCTGGCACTGTAAAGGCTAGGAAGAGTCAAAAACACGCAACGTCTGATTGGATGGAAATCGAGCAGCAAAGAGGGATCTCGGTCACGTCATCAGTAATGCAATTCGAATACGGTGATTGCATCGTAAATTTGCTTGACACCCCAGGTCACGAAGACTTCTCAGAAGATACCTACCGAACCCTTACCGCGGTCGACTCTGCTTTGATGGTGGTCGATGCCGCCAAAGGTGTCGAAGATCGGACAATTAAGCTGCTGGAGGTTTGTCGCCTACGCAAAACGCCGGTCATTACCCTGGTTAATAAACTTGATCGCAACGCGCTCGAACCCCTTGAGATCATGGATGACATTGAGCGAACCCTCGATATCCAGTGCGCGCCAATCACTTGGCCGCTTGGTTCGGGTCAGAATTTTCGCGGTATTTTTTCAATTAACGATAAGCGGCTCATTCCTTTTTCACGTGATGGCGAAAATATAGATCAATCTTGGGGTTTGGATGATCCGGCCGCAGTGTCACATTTTGGCGAAACGCTTGAAACATTGAACGACGAAATTGAGTTACTTGAAGGCGCTGGCAACCCGTTCAATATGAATGCCTACCTTGCCGGCGAACAGACGCCAGTCTTTTTCGGTTCAGCCTTACGCGGATTCGGGATCAAAGAACTGTTAGATTGCTTTGTGGATGTCTCGCCACAACCGCAACCGCGAGATACGGAAACCGGTTTGATAGGCCCAGATGTGGAAAGTTTCAGCGGATTTGTATTTAAAATTCAAGCGAATATGGACCCGCAGCACCGAGATCGTATTGCGTTTTTGCGCATCTGTTCCGGCAAGTTTCTTCAAGGTATGAAAATTCAGCAGGTCCGAACCAAGAAAACAATTGCAGTGCCCAATGCGCTTACGTTTTTAGCACGAGGAAGAGAGCACGTGGATGAGTCATGGGCCGGAGACATCATCGGTATCCACAACCATGGTTCCATTCAGATTGGCGATACGTTTAGCAATGCCGGTGTTTTTACGTTCCAAGGGATTCCAAGTTTTGCGCCCGAGTTATTTCGTCGAGTACGAACTAAAGATCCTCTGCGGACTAAAGCCCTCGCAAAGGGCCTCACAGAACTGAGCGAGGAGGGTGCCGCACAGGTCTTTCGACTTGAAGCGCGAAACGAAATGATTGTCGGCGCGGTGGGCATATTGCAGTACGATGTTGTGCAATGGCGACTGCAAAATTAGTACAACGTTGAATGTGTCTTTGAGCCTGTTCAATATCAAACGGCTCGATGGTTCGCCTGCGATAAGCCAGAGGTGCTTGAGAAATTTAAGCGACAGCTGGCTGATAATTTGGCGGTCGATGCTGGCGGTTATCTCGCCTATATGGCGCCTACGATGGTGAATTTACAACTAACGCAAGAGCGCTGGGAAGACATCACGTTTTATAAAACCCGCGAGATTCATGCCGGTGAAAATTTGGCGCTAAACGACTAGGGCGCAGCGCGCTCTATCGGAACATCAGCGCAACGTTATTGGTAAGTTAACTCTCGTTTCGCGAATCGCTTGACTCGCCGTCAGTGTTTTCGTATTCGGCAAAAGCCTGTTCAATCTCCCGTTCTACTGCATCGTCATGGCCGGTACGATCCTCTGTTGCCCCTTTGTTCTCTGTTGTTGTTTGCTGAGTATTTTCTGAACTAGATTGTCTATCCGTATCGAAGGTTTGGTGGGAGACGTTTTGTGGCGAATGCTGAGACACTTCGCTGGCCTTCTGAGAATGACCCTCTGGTTCCTTACTTGGTGCGGCCAGTTCAGCGGTCTCAGTTGGCGGTGAGCTGGTCTGTGGCTGTTGTCGGTTCTCGGGCGTTGCCGCATCCACAGCCTCAACCGGAGACGGTTGGGGATTAGGCGCTTCGGTATTCGACTCAAAATCACGTGCCTCTGCGACGGCGGCAGGCGCTACGGCAGCGGCAACGGCAGCTGTATGCTGGGAATCTGTCGCATTGCCGCTTTCAGAAATGCCTGTTGCTTGATCGTTCGCTCGGTCATCATTCGTGTCGTTTTCTGTGCGGCGAGCGTCGCGCTCTCGTTGTTTGTTCCGATTATTTTTCCGCTGTTCGTCGCGATTATCCTTTTTGTCTGATTTTTTGCCTTGGTTTCGCCGTTGCTTGTTTTTGTTGCCTGATTTGGACTTGCGACTACTTTCATCTTCGGCGGCACCGTCTTTATCTTGGCGTCGATCCTGATTCGATGATTTACCTTTGCGTCGATCTTTTTGTCGTTCCTTAGACTGGTTGTCGCGTGTTTTACGATCTTTATGATCACCGTCTTGGCGTCGGTTTTTCGATTTTGGCGCGGTACGTTTGCCCGATGATTTTTTGGGAGCCGAGCTATTTGCTTTTTCGGTTGTTTCTCCGCCCGTAAACGCAGAAACAATCTTGGCAAGGAAACCGCCGGATTTCTGTGCCGGTGGTTTTGGGTTATCTCGTTCTAATGCCTTAACCAGTGGCTGCTCACCGCTTACTGGTGCTTGTCCCCAATCATCCGTGTTACTTGGAGCGGTATCCTCTACTAAATTTATACTGTCATCCGTTGCCCGCATTCGATCGCCATCTTGTTCCCGTATTCGTTCAACTTCATAATGCGGTGTCTCTAAGTTTTGATTTGGGATCAACAAGATTTTGACATCTTGCCGTTCCTCGATCCCAGATATGTCTTGTCTTTTTTCGTTCAACAAATAGGTCGCGACGTCAATCGGCACCTGCGACATCACTTTCGCGGTTGAGTCCTTCATTGCCTCTTCTTCCAGTAGCCTTATCACGGCCAAGGCGGTTGAACGAGTACCGCGGATGGTGCCAGTACCGTTACATCTCGGGCAAATCTCGTGAGACCCCTCTGACAGCGCGGGCCGAATTCGTTGGCGGGACATTTCTAACAATCCAAATCGTGAAATTTTCCCCAACTGCACACGAGCCCGATCAACCTTGGTCGCGTCGCGCAAGCGATTTTCAACAGCACGCTGATTTTTCTGATTCAACATGTCGATGAAATCAATGACGACCAGGCCGCCCAAATCTCGCAACCGCAGTTGCGTGCCCACCTCATCAGCGGCTTCCAAATTCGTTTTGAACGCCGTTTCCTCGATATCTCCGCCCTGAGTTGCCTTGGCGGAATTGATGTCGATGGTTGTCAGGGCTTCAGTGGGTTCAATAACGATCGACCCGCCACTAGGTAGGCGAACTTCGCGACTGAATGCTGATTGAATTTGCGATTCGATTTGATAGCGCGTGAATAATGGCACGCCGTCGCTATAGCGCTTCAACTTATGGAGGTTGTGAGGCATCACTTGCTCCATAAATTTTTTCGCGGTTTCGTGTAGAGTTTCGTCGTCGACCAAAATTTCCGAGATGTCATTGCGCAAATAGTCTCGAATGGCGCGAATGATGACGTTTTGTTCTTGGTAGATTAGAAAAGGAGGTGTTTCGCTGGTAGAGGCTTCTTTAATGGCGGCCCAGAGCTGCAATAAATAGTCCAGGTCCCACTGCAATTCTTCGCTACTCTTACCAACACCCGCCGTGCGCAAAATGAGCCCCATATCAGATGGGATGTCGAGGTCCGACATCGCTGCCTTAGCGGTATCCCGATCCTCGCCTTCAATTTGGCGAGATACCCCACCGGCGCGCGGGTTATTTGGCATTGCGACCAAATAACGTCCTGCCAAGCTAATGAAAGTGGTGAGTGCCGCGCCCTTATTGCCGCGTTCCTCTTTCTCGACTTGGACAATGATCTCTTGTCCTTCATCGATAACGTCTTTGATATTGACGCGCCCGTGACTGCCTTTACCGCGATCTTTGAACAGGCTGCGGGCAATTTCTTTGACGGGCAGAAAGCCGTGGCGCTCGGCACCGTAGTCCACAAACGCGGCTTCAAGACTGGGCTCGATTCGCATAATCTTGCCCATGTAGATGTTTGACTTCTTTTGTTCTCGACCAACTGCTTCGATGTCTAAATCGTATAGCTTTTGGCCGTCCACCAACGCAACGCGCAGCTCCTCTGGCTGAGTCGCGTTTATCAGCATTCTTCTCATTGTAAAATCCTTACTGTGCCACGCGCTGTGGGATCGGGCCGATGGGTGCTAATCACCTGCGAGGGCCGGATCTGTATCAGTCACAGTTGAGCGTGGCGTCGTGGGCCGAAATTTCTCATTCAGCTCACGACGTGTCTATATTCTCAGCGAACTACCTCGGTTCGCTCATGTCCCAGCACTCCCGAAATACACGGGTCGGTCGGCGCTGTTCGAAGCGGATTCGCGTTAGGCTTTCGGATCTACTCTCGAAGGCTGGAAGTCACGAATCCCGTGGGCGCGCGATATGGAAGCGATGCCTATCTGCAATGCGTTAGTCCATTGCCGAACAATTGATAGGTACTGGCGAAAATTTCGCTAAACCATTGTCACTAGGGCAGAAAATGCCTGACTAATTAGTCACCCACAAGATAGAATATAACAATGATTATATGGTGCGGCAATCGTCAATTTTTCGTGAAGGGAACAGCTCACCGTTGAAACACGCCGTGCGAATTCTTGAAATAGGCAGCGAGCACGCCGGACGCCGACTCGATAATTTTTTGTTTTCCGTGCTGAAAAATTTCCCTAAATCATATGTTTACCGCATCATAAGGCGAGGTGAGGTACGCGTTAACGGTGGCCGGCGAAAACCGGATTCGCGTTTGGCGCTGAATGACAAGGTGCGTATCCCACCGCACCAACAATCCTCCATTAGGGCCCCCGTGATAGCGCGCACATGGCTTGACGAAATCGCTAAGCGGGTTGTTTTCGAGGACGAGCATTTAGCAATTGTGGATAAACCGGCCGCCCTTGCGGTACACGCGGGCAGTGGCCTGGATTTTGGCGTGATCGACATCATGCGTCAGATTAGTTATCCGCAGGCGGAACTAGTGCATCGCCTGGACCGAGATACATCAGGCTGTTTGCTGGTGGCGAAGGCGCCAAATATTTGCCGGGAATTACAAAATTTATTTCGCGCGGGAACGGTCGATAAATGCTATCGAACCTTGGTGAGGGGCCGACTGGCTGGCACTGAGATAAGCGTAGATGCGCCGTTGGAGACGCAGCGGCATGATCAGGGGGAGGCGAAAACGCGTGTATCCGCCAACGGCAAGTCGGCTCAGACAATCTTTAGACCGCGACAACACTTATCGATCGACGATGAGGAATTCTCGTATTTGGATGTGGTGCTTAAAACCGGTCGGACACACCAAATTCGTGTGCATGCTAACCATGTTGGTCATCCGGTGGTCGGCGACCGGCGTTATGGCGATCAGACATTGAATCAGTTTGCGCAGGATCACGGTTTGCACCGAATGTATTTGCACGCGGTATCGCTGGCATTTACCCATCCTGTGACGGGCGCGCCGGTCGATATCCAGATCCCTGAATCCACTGAGTTGCAAAACTTTTTGGGCCTCATCCAGGGGCCTTAAGCACCGATCGGCGTGCCAGTTCGTTTAATCATATTTGACTGGGATGGAACCTTAATGGATTCTCAGGCCAAAATTGCTGAAGCGATGACTCGCGCTTTTGTACGCTGCGGTCGGCATGCGCCCGAGACGCAGGCTGTCCATCAAGTCATCGGCTTGAGCCTTGAGCGGGCGATTTTTGAACTGGATCCGGCGTTGCCTAGTGCGGTACGGGGACAAATAAGCGTCGCGTACCGTCAAGCATTCGCCGACTCAGCAACGCAATCCGCGCTGTACCCGAACGCCAAACATGTCCTGGGCGAATGTCTAAAAAATAATTTCACTTTGGCTATCGCGACAGGCAAGAGCCTGCAAGGATTAAATGCCGCGCTTGAGGCCCTAGACCTAGGTCAATATTTCAGTGTGATTCGTACAGCCGACCAATGTGCCTCTAAACCGGCGCCGCAAATGATCGAAGAAATATTGATGGAGACCATGATTAAGCCAGAACAGGCAATAGTCGTTGGAGATACGACGCACGATCTGCAGATGGCGGCAAATGCCGGCGTCGCCGCCGTGGCGGCATGTTACGGGGCACACAAGCGCGAAGCACTCGCTGAACATGAGCCTTTGTTCTATCTTGATACTATCGCGGATTTAATTAGCTTGTTGCCATGCCTGCTCGGCGACGAATTGTAGGAAATGCCTCGTATGACCGAAGACACTAATCAAAACGTTCACTCAGCCACTACCGATGATCAGCTGGCGCGCTCCTTCGCTTTCGAAGCCCTGGCAGAGCAGCGACGCGCCCGTCGCTGGAGCAATTTTTTTAAGTTTTTATTTGCTTTGTATTTAATAGCATTCTTGGCGATGTCCTGGCCGAGTATTTCCAAAAATGGCGTATTCGGTGCTGAGCAAATTACTGCCTTGGTAGAAATTAATGGCGTTATTGCGCCAGATACGGAGGCTAGCGCGGACGCGGTGGTGACAGGTCTTCGCAACGCTTTCGAAGACGAAAAAACTGCCGGTGTCATTATTCGGATCAATAGTCCTGGTGGCAGTCCAGTGCAATCGGGCTATATCAATGACGAAATAGTGCGGTTAAGAAAAAAACATCCGGATATACCAGTCTACGCAGTTATCCAAGACATTTGTGCCTCTGGCGGCTACTACATCGCCGTTGCGGCGGATGAAATTTATGCAAACAAGGCTAGCATCGTCGGATCGATAGGGGTGCGCATGGACGGTTTTGGCTTTGTTGATGCGATGGAGAAGTTGGGCGTAGAAAGACGTTTGCTCACGGCCGGCGAATCCAAAGGCGCGCTGGATCCCTTTTCGCCCTTATCGCAAACAGATGTCGTCCACGTAAGGAAATTACTGTCGCAAATCCACCAGCAATTTATTGATACGGTAAAAATTGGACGCGGCGAAAGATTGTCGGACGGAGAAGAGCTATTTTCAGGCTTGTTTTGGACGGGCGAGGAATCTTTGCAGCTGGGTTTGGTCGATCAATTCGGCTCGGCTAGCTATGTCGCGCGCGAAGTCATAAAGGCCAAAGATATTGTGAATTTCACGCCGCGCCGTGACGTGTTCGAACAATTCGCAAAACGGCTTGGGGCCGAAATAGCTGCGCGCCTTACTTCTGCCGTGCCGACCCTGCAATAATGTGGCGCCGTGCTCAGCGCTGGAATATTTCGTAGTGATGCTGCAAAAGCAAATCAACTAAGCAGATTAAGGGCATCCCTGTGATGGCGCTCGGATCCGAGGAGCGCATGAACTCAAATAAGCCGATTCCCGCGGACTCCGCTTTGAAGCTTCCTGCAGCATGAATTGGCTCATCGAGTGACACGTAGTGCGCTATTTGTGCGCGGCTTAATTGTCTGAATTTGACCGTGCAGGTGACCGCATCGATTGCCAATCGGTCTTCGGAGGCATCTAGCACGCAAATTCCCGAAACGAATTCGACTTCGCGCCCTTGCAACCCACTTAACTGCTCGAGCGCAGCGTCTACATTACCGGGTTTTTCGAGAAAAACACCGTCGATCTCGGCCGTTTGATCGCCCGCGATAATCAAACTATCGGGGAATTTTGGCGCGACAGCTCGCGCTTTGGCTTCGCTCAGCCTGAGAACTAAGGCCCTTGCGGTTTCCCCAGCCAGCGGGGTCTCATTGATATTTGGGCTCAGGGACTCAAATTCAACGCCAAGCCTGTGCAATTGCTGTTGACGAGATTGCGATGAGGAGGCTAAGACCAGATGTCGAGAATTTTGCACAATTTCCAGCCAAATTAACGAGATATGCAGAATTTTGACCCTTGATTTTAAACTAATAAGGGATTCATATATAATGCGCGCGCTGATGGAGAAGCGGTTACCAAAATTCGTGGACCCCGTTCGCGCCGCGTCACGGCGAGAATCGTTCGAAGGGTCGCTGGCAGCTCAATCAATTACCCGACTTGGCACCCATTTCCGATGTGAATCACCGGTGAGCGCCGCGATCAGGTTTGCGAATGATGGGCACGGCAGAGTGTCTATCGTAGGCACCGTTAGAACCGAGCTGTTGGCCGACTGTCAGCGCTGTCTAAGACCAGTTGTCGTGGCGGTGGAGCAAAATGTTGCGCTCCTTGCCGTCGACGCGAACGACGGTACCGACGGCGAGTTGGGTGATGACGACGATACGGTTGAATACTGCGGGAAATTGGATCTTCACGAACTGATCGAAGATGAGCTGATTCTAGCCGTGCCGATCGTACCGCAACACGCGCAAGGTGAATGCGCCATGCCGGCAGACGTGGCAGAAGCGCATTTCACGGAGGGAAAGCGCGTGGCGAGTGAGCTTGAACCTCGCAAGTTACGCAAACCATTTGCGGGCCTTGCAGAGTTGATGAAAAATGAAGCAGATTCGTAACTCCTACGCGAAGCTGGTGAGAACTACAGGAGAAATAAAAACGTGGCCGTACAACAAAATAAATCTACGCCTGCGCGTCGCGGCTCGAGACGATCGCATGATCGACTTAAAACCGTTGCGTTATCGGAAGACCCGACTACCGGAGAAATTCATCGCCGCCATCATGTAAGCGCCGACGGATACTATAAAGGGAAGCAAGTTCTGCCCGACGCTGAGTAGTATTTGACCTACTCATAGGAGCACTAGGCTCCACCTCCAGCCGAACAAGTTTTTTTAAACTTCGACTCTCAGACGTGACCACAACAATTGCCATCGATGCCATGGGCGGCGATTTTGGCCCTGGCGTCACTGTGCCCGCTTCACTCGAAGCGATGACTAAGCATAATGATTTAGCCCTGATTCTGGTTGGCAATGAGGCCGAAATTGAGCCGCTTCTCGCCAAATCATCCAGCGCGGATAGCGCTTGGGTTCGCGTGATTCACACCGACGAAGTTGTTGCAATGGACGATAAACCGTCGGTGGCACTGCGTAATCGTCGCCAGTCGTCCATGCGGATTGCGATCAATCAAGTCAAAGAACAGGAAGCGTCTGCTATTGTCAGTGCGGGCAATACCGGCGCGCTAATGGCAATTGCTAGGTTCGTGCTAAAAACGCTACCTGGTATCGACAGGCCGGCAATTTGCGGCGCCATTCCTAGCGTCAATGGTAAAACGCATATGTTAGACCTTGGCGCGAATGTGGATTCGAGTTCAGAGGAATTATTTCGTTTCGCGGTCATGGGATCGGTGTTGGCTTCCGCTGTCGATCAAACAGAGTCGCCAACGGTTGCACTATTGAATATTGGTGAAGAGGAAATAAAAGGCAACGACCGGGTTAAGCAAACCGCGTTACTGTTGGAAGATAGTGAGCTGAATTATTACGGCTTTGTCGAAGGCACCGACATTTTTCGCGCGGTGGTAGATGTGGTTGTCTGTGATGGCTTTGTCGGAAACGTCGCTTTGAAATCTAGTGAAGGCGCTGCAGAGATGCTTACCAATATGGCGCGCGAGGAATTCACCCGCAGCTGGGGCCGCAAATTAGGCGCGTTGCTAGCCGCGCCCTCATTGAAAGCAATGAAAAACCGCGCCGATCCTCGCCGTTATAATGGCGCAAGTCTTTTGGGTTTGCGTGGTATCACCGTCAAAAGTCATGGTGGGGCAGATGCACTGTCTTTCGCCAACGCAATCGACACTGCTGTTGCGGAGATCGCGACTGACGTTCCGAGCAGAATAAACGATCGACTCGAAGAATTTTTAGCGACATCCTGAGCATTCAAACTTCGTTCAACACTAAAAGATTGGAACAGGACCACTGATGAGTTTCGCCGTTGTATATCCCGGACAAGGTTCGCAAGCCTTGGGTATGGCCGATGCCTTATTGCGCGATTACCCGGCCGCGCAAGCACGGTTCGATGAAGCCAACGACATTCTTGGCTTCAACATCACCGACATCATTCAGCAAGGACCGGTTGAAAAACTCAATCAAACCGAAATCACGCAACCCGCGTTGATGGTGGTTAGCGTTGCGGTTTGGGAGCAATGGATAGCCAGCGGTGGCGCCATGCCAGCCTATATGGCGGGCCACAGTTTCGGCGAATACACCGCATTGGTATGCAGTGGTGCCATGAGCTTTGCTGAGGGTATAGCGATCGTCCAGTATCGCGGCAAATACATGCAAGAAGCGGCGCCAGCGGATGGCGGTGCAGTGACAGCGATTCTGGGTTTAGAAGCCGACGTGCTTGTCAAAATCTGTGCAGAATCCGCGCACGGTCAAGTTGTTCAGTGCGCAAATTTCAATGCGCCGGGACAAATTGCTATCGCCGGCGATAGCGAAGCGGTGGCCCGTGCTAGCGACGCGGCTAAGGAAGCGGGCGCCAAAAAGATCATCCCCTTGAAAGTGAGCGCGCCGGTACATACAGAGATCATGCGGGCGGCCGCCGATCGCTTAGCGGAAAAGTTGGCGGCCATCGAAATCAGACCACCAAGCGTGCCAGTTCTCCACAATGTTGACGTGATACCTCGCGACGAGCCCGATGCCATACGGCAGGTACTCTACGACCAGATGTTCTCTCCTGTGCAATGGTCGGATACCGTGTCCTTTTTTACCAGTAAAGGGGTTTCTGCTGTCATCGAATGCGGGCCCGGTAAGGTGTTATCTGGCCTGGTACGTAGGATCGATCGGGGAATAGACACCTTGCAAATAAGCGATAAACCATCGATAAAAGCTGCACTGGCGACACTGGGAGAAGCGAATGTCTGATAATGATCTTGCGGTTGTGACCGGCGCCAGCCGCGGCATTGGGCTTGCCATAGCGAAAACGCTGCAGGATGCGGGGTATCGGGTGATAGGCACAGCCACAAGCGAAGCTAGTATCGCGAAATTTACCGAAGCGATGGCTGATTCAACACATACTGGCATGGTTTTGGACGTGACCCAGGATGAATCAATTGAAAGTTTTGCCGCCCAGCTCAAAGAACAAGACCTGGTACCAAATATTCTGATCAATAACGCAGGGATTACACGCGACAATTTAATGCTGCGGATGAAAGACGAAGAATGGGATTCAGTCATCGCCGCGAATTTGACCGCCACCTATAAAATGTCGAAATTATTTCTGCGCTCGATGGTGAAAGCCCGCTGGGGGCGAATAGTGAATATCACCTCTGTCGTTGGCACTAGTGGAAACGCTGGCCAAGCCAACTATGCGGCCACCAAAGCAGGGGTAGTGGGTTTCAGTAAATCATTGGCGCGAGAGGTTGCCAGTAGGGGGATTACGGTTAACACCGTCGCGCCAGGCTTTATCGATACCGATATGACGCGCGCACTCACTGAGGAGCAGCACACGGCGACCCTTGCGCAGATTCCCGCGGGCCGCTTAGGTAGCGGAGAAGACGTCGCGGCCGCAGTCTTGTTTTTGATTTCGGCTGGCGGTGCCTATATCACCGGAGAAACCATTCATGTTAATGGTGGCATGTTAATGGCCTAAGAATCGTTGCGCGCCCGCGCGATAAAAAAACCGCAAAACTTCAGATGAAATTAATTAACCGCCTGATATTAAAAGAAAATATTAGGCCCTACAGTGGTCGCTTGCAGATTATTAGGAAACCACTAAACTACCAACCGCCGCAGTACTGACTGCAGTCGACTCGGGAGGAAAGTCATACCAATGAGTAGCGTTGAAGAACGTGTAAAAAAAATAGTCGTCGAACAACTCGGCGTGAAAGACGAAGAAGTTACCAACGAAGCATCCTTTGTTGATGACCTTGGGGCCGATTCGTTAGACACCGTCGAATTAGTCATGGCGCTAGAGGAAGAATTTAAAACGGAAATTCCAGACGAGGAAGCCGAAAAAATTACCACGGTGCAACAGGCGATCGATTACATCAACGAAAACCTGGAATAAACCTTTCCTGAAACGACACGAAAGGCCGCTGCTAGCATGGCGCGGCCTTTCGTATTTACACCATACGGTAGAGGTTTCGCGTGAAGCGACGAACAGTTGTTACAGGTCTTGGACTTGTCTGTCCAATCGGGAATACAGTAAAACAATCTTGGGATAATGCGGTTGCCGGTAATAGCGGTATCGCGTTAATTGAAGCCTTTGATACCACTGGTTTTAGCGTACAGATTGGCGGACCCATCAAGAACTTCGACGTTAGCGAATACATATCGCCTAAAGAAGCGCGGCGAATGGATCCGTTTATCCATTACGGTTTGGCTGCCTCCATTCAGGCCATGGATGACAGTGGGCTTGAGGTCACCGATAGTAATGCGCGCCGAATAGGCGCTGCAATCGGTTCCGGTATCGGTGGCTTACCTGGCATTGAAAGGGGCTATCAAGCGTTCCTTGACGGCGGCCCGCGCAAAGTTTCGCCGTTTTTTGTCCCTAGCAGTATCATTAATATGGTCGCCGGTAATTTGTCGATTAAATACGGGCTCAAGGGACCAAATTACGGCATGGTAACCGCGTGCTCTACCGGCGCGCATTGCATCGGCAACGCCTCGCGCATGATCGAACGCGGCGACGTGGACGTGATGTTTGCGGGTGGCGCCGAATTCGCCACCAGTCCGACGGGTATTGGCGGTTTTGCTTCTGCGAAAGCGCTATCAACCAGAAATGACGATCCTGAAGCGGCTAGCCGGCCGTGGGATGTTGATCGTGATGGTTTCGTCCTTAGCGACGGCGCAGGTGTCATGGTGCTCGAAGAATACGAACACGCCAAAGCACGAGGTGCAAACATTTATTGTGAGCTCGCCGGGTCGGCAATGTCTAGCGACGCACACCATATTACTGCGCCATCACCCGACGGTGAGGGGGCGGCCTATTGCATGGAACTCGCTGTCGATGACGCTGGGTTAAATCGCGAGGCGGTGGACTATATCAACGCCCACGGCACCTCGACGCCCGCTGGCGACAAGGCGGAAACCGATGCCGTGAAGCGGTATTTTGGTGATCACGCGAGGTCGCTAGCAATGAGCTCGAGCAAGTCAATGATAGGCCATATGCTAGGCGCGGCTGGTGGTGCTGAAGCCGTCCTTACAGCACTCTCCGTGGCTAACCAGGTAGCCCCACCGACAATTAACCTCGACAACCCTGATCCTGAATGCGATTTGGATTATGTACCGCACACCGCCCGTGATATGAAAATTAACGTCGCAGTTTCCAACTCTTTTGGCTTTGGCGGCACGAACGGTAGCTTGGTTTTCACGAAAATTTAACCGGCCTGACTGAGCTCCGCCCGCGCGCATTCAATGTCCCCACAGACGCTGGTTAACGGCGTAGCCGATTCCCATCCACTGATAGGTAGCCGTCTTGTATACGGGGACGGCTTGTTTGAGACGATTGCCGTAAGAAATGGTCAACTCCGGCACTGGGGTTTACACATCGAACGCTTGCAAGCGGGCTGTTCAAAGCTTCGCATGCGGCAACCAGACCCCAATCAGCTGTTAGACGAAGTTTCTCAGCTGTTGGATACG
>JBCCFA010000045.1:0-15090 GCA_039029975.1 Pseudomonadota bacterium | reverse complement strand
CTACGAGCCTATGCAGATCACACGTTCGGCAATATTTCGGTTGTGAGGGAAGCTATCCATGAAAACGCGGATGGGAAGCGCTTACTCGTGATTCATGGTGATCAATTTGATGCTGCGGTTGTTTCCTCTAAATGGATAGGCACATTAGGGGGACAAGCCTATGCACTGCTACTCAAGATAAATGGCTGGGTAAACACTTATCGGAAACTAACCGGAAGGCCTTATTGGTCCTTGGCGAAGTATTTGAAACATAAAGTAAAGAACGCTGTTCAGGCCATCAGCAACTACGAGCAAGCGGTTGTTGAGTCGGCGCGACGCCATGGCGTAGATGGCGTGGTTTGTGGACACATTCACCGCCCTGAAATTAATCATTTCGATGATGTTGTTTATTGCAACTGCGGCGATTGGGTAGAAAGTTGCACTGCCTTGGTCGAAAATAAAGATGGTTCGTTGGCGTTGCTCGACTGGACTGAAGCGGAATCAATCGCCGAACCACTGCCAAAGGCCGCCTAACTCAGCACCGACAAATGAAAATCGTAATTGTTACCGATGCCTGGCATCCGCAGGTCAATGGGGTGGTGCGGACGCTCGATACGACGGGTCAATATTTGCGAAAGCTCGGCCATGAAGTGCATTACATTTCGCCGCAAGACTTTAAGACTATTCCGTGTCCGACTTACCCGCAAATTCGTCTCGCGTTATTTCCAGCGCGGCGCGTTAAACTAATATTGGATGAATTGTTACCTGATGCGATTCATATCGCCACAGAAGGTCCTATAGGTCACGCTGCGCATAAATATTGTCGGTCACGCCGTTTACCTTTCACCACCGCGTTTCACACCCAGTTTCCCGAATACGTGAGAATGCGCGCACCGATTCCTATTGCGTGGTCTTATGCCTACTTGCGACGTTTTCACAGTAAAGCGCAGCGCACTTTTGTGCCAACAAACTCGCAGCGCGATCTGTTAGAGGACTGGCGTTTCAATAATCTGCGCGTATGGTCGCGCGGCGTTGAGACCGAAATATTTCATCCTGAAGATCCTGTGAAATATGAATTGCCAGGTCCGATCATGATTTATATGGGGCGCGTCGCAGTGGAAAAAAATATTGAGGCCTTCTTAGATCTTAAGCTTAACGGTTCCAAAGTTGTTATTGGGGATGGGCCGGATTACGACAAGCTAGTGGGCGCTTACCCTGATGTCCATTTTGTCGGCGCAAAATTCGGACGCGAGTTAGCGCAACACGTAGCGGGTGGTGACGTTTTCGTTTTTCCAAGTCGAACTGATACCTTTGGACTGGTGATGCTGGAGGCGATGGCTTGTGGTCTGCCGGTGGCCGCTTACCCCGTGCAGGGTCCGACCGATGTTGTCGATAATGGGGCGAGCGGTGTGCTCGACGAGAATCTTCGACGGGCCATTGAGAAAGCGCTTACGCTTAATTCAGACGATTGCTTGAAACACGCCCATTGTTATTCTTGGGAAAGCTGCACGGCCGCTTTTGAATCCTACTTGGCCCCGATAGAGCGCAATCACGCAAACTAAAAACGCTCCGTCACTTCGCGCTGGCGAGTCTTGGCGATACCACCCATATTTTTTCGTAATATTCCCGCATTGCGGCATAAAACGCTGTGCTGCCGCTGTTTCGAACGCCTTGATGGAGTAAGATCGCCGCTCTCGAAACGTCAGGAATCATCATGTCCCTTCGAACTTTTGCTGGTAATACGCCGACAGTACATGAGTCGGCGCATGTCGATCCGTCGGCCATTTTAATTGGACAGGTTGATATCGCTGAACAGGTTTTTGTGCTGCCAATGGTGGTCGCTCGGGCGGACGTGAATACCATCAGCATTGGCGCTTACACGAATGTTCAAGACGGCAGCATCTTGCACGTGAATAGCGATAGCCCAATCCAACCTGGCGGGTCACCGATGAAGATTGGTGAGTACGTCACGATTGGTCACCAGGTGGTATTGCATGGTTGCATCATCGGTAATAATTGTCTGATTGGCATGTCTTCAACCGTCATGGACATGGTGGTGATTGAAGACAACGTTATGCTGGCGGCGGGTAGTTTGGTTACACCTGGTAAGCATTTACAGAGTGGCTATTTATATGCCGGTTCGCCGGCCAAACAGGTGCGTGAACTGAAACCCATTGAATACGATATGATCAAGTACAGCGCCGAGCACTACAGCGAATTGAAGGCTGCGCATCGTGAAGCGGCAGCTAGCTAACGAATGAACAAGGCTAAGCAAATTTACGGAAACTAATGTGAACAACGCGGCACAAACATTCGATGTGATTGTTGTTGGTGGTGGCCATGCCGGCACCGAAGCGGCGTTGGCGAGCGCGCGCATGGGTGCTAACACCTTATTGCTGACACAAAACATCGACACGCTCGGACAAATGTCTTGTAACCCGGCAATTGGCGGTATTGGTAAAGGTCATTTGGTTAAAGAAATTGATGCACTTGGCGGCATCATGGCGCGGGCCGCTGACCATTGCGGCATTCAATTTCGTCGCTTGAATTCAAGTAAGGGGCCTGCAGTGCGCGCGACCCGTGCACAAATTGATCGCAGTCTGTATCGCACATATATTCGCGGCGCTTTGGAGCGTCAAGAAAACCTCACCTTGTTCCAGCAAGGCGTAGACGACATTCTGCTAGACGGTGAGCGAGTCGCCGGCGTCGTCACGCAAATGGGCTTGCATTTTTACTCCCAGCAACTCGTCTTGACCGTAGGTACTTTCCTGGGCGGATTGGTGCACGTTGGCGACGCTAACTATGGCGCAGGTCGGGCAGGTGATCCGCCTGCAAACCGACTCGCCGAAAAAATGCGCGAACTACCCATTAGGGTAGGCCGATTAAAAACGGGTACGCCCCCACGCATCGATGGTCACACGGTTGATTTTGAAAAAATGCAGCGCCAACCAGGCGATGATCCCATGCCTGTGTTTTCATTTTTAGGTAACGTTGAGCACCATCCCCAGCAGCTCGATTGTTTCATTACCCATACTAATGAACATACCCATGAGATCATCAAAGAAGGGATCGATAGGTCGCCTATGTTCAACGGCGCGATCGAAGGCGTTGGCCCCAGATATTGTCCATCAATAGAAGACAAAATTTATCGCTTTGCTGATAAGAGCGCGCATCAGATTTTCGTCGAGCCAGAGGGTTTGAATACCTCAGAACTCTATCCAAACGGGATCTCGACGAGTTTACCGTTCGATATTCAGTGCGCGCTGGTGAACTCCATTGTTGGCTTTGAAAATGCCCATATCACCCGCCCTGGTTATGCAATTGAATACGATTATTTTGATCCGCGGGATATTCAACCGTGGTTAGAGACTAAATCAATTAATGGTTTGTTTTTCGCCGGCCAAATCAACGGCACGACAGGCTATGAAGAAGCGGCGGCCCAAGGCCTATTAGCTGGGATAAACGCAGGCCTGCGCGTGAATGGCGCTGAGCCTTGGTATCCAAGACGTGATGAAGCTTACATCGGCGTTTTAGTTGATGACTTAGTAACACGCGGCACCGCGGAGCCTTATCGCATGTTTACGAGCCGTGCAGAGTATCGACTACTGTTGCGCGAAGACAATGCTGATATGCGCTTAACAGAAGTCGGTCATCAATTAGGCGCGGTCGATGAATCACGCGCGCAACGCTTTTTCGCCAAGCGCGAGGCGATTGCTCGGGAACGCGCGCGACTCGAATCTACTTGGATGGTGCCGGAAAAAATGCCGGAGTCCGAAACCACAGCAGTGCTTGGACAAATGTTGCGCAAGGAACAAACACTCGCCGATTTGTTGCGCAGACCAGAAATAGATTACGCAAAACTCATGCAATTGCCTGGCGCCGGGGTCGGCATTACAGAGCCGTCGGTGATTGAGCAATTGGAAATCGATGCCAGATATAGTGGGTACCTTGAGCGCCAACATGATGAAATCGAAAAAATAAAATCTCATGACGAAACTGCGCTACCAGCTGACATCGATTATCACAACGTGCGCGGCCTATCGAATGAAATTACCCAGAAGTTATCTGACCATCGTCCGGCAACGCTCGGTCAAGCGAGTCGCATCTCTGGGGTGACTCCTGCCGCAATTTCCTTATTGCTGGTTCACCTCAAGAAACAGCGCGGCAGCCTGAAGCGTTCTGCTTAAACGGTCGCTCAGCGGTTGCGTCGCGTATACGGTTCAAGCTCGGCAAGTGGTGCCGAACCCACAGTAGGATGAATCAATGATCGATGCCAATGAAACCTTTAACGGTACCTGGCCATTCAAGCCGAATTTCACCGACGCGCCCGGGTTTCGCATGCACTACGTCGATGAAGGCCGGGGTGAACCAATTCTGTGTATTCATGGTGAGCCGATGTGGGGCTACCTTTATCGAAAGTTCATCCCGCCACTGTCTGAGACGAACCGAGTTGTTGTGCCCGATCACATGGGCTTTGGGAAAAGCGAAACACCCCAAGATCGCGTTTACACATTAAAGACCCACGTTGAAAATCTGATCGTGCTGGTTGATCAGCTCGAACTTGATGAGATGACGCTAGTCATCCAGGACTGGGGTGGCCCAATGGGCGGCGCACTATTGGCGACCATGCCAGACCGCATCAAAAGGGTATTCGTCATGAATACAGTGGTGTATCCGTTTTGCGATGTGACACCTTACTTTGAGCAATTCATGCAATCGGATTGGTTTCGCTTTATCAACAGTGACGCGCATGAGCCGGTCTTGAAAAACCTACGATATACCGCCCTCAGCATATTAAAGCTAATGGGTTTTCAGGACGGTGCGATCATTACTGACGAGTGGGTTAGAGCCTATTCCGCCCCATTCGACACCCCAGAAGAATGCATTGGCGCTATCGAGTTCCCGCTGGACATCGCAACTGGACGATTTCCTTACTTGGATGCGCCGGATGAAGAATTGGTAGAGAAGGTGAGACAAAAACCTGCGATGCTGGCGAACGGCATGCAAGACCGCGCCGTACCGCCCGAAATCTCGATTGGAATGTTCAAACAAGCATTCGGCAATCAACCAGTCGTTGAGCTTAGTAACGCCGGTCACTTTTGCCAGGAGGATGCACCTGAGATATTAATCGCGCTGCTGCAGGAATTTATCCAACGCCGATAGTCGCGTAATGGCCGACCTTTCCACTGATCTACCGCCGCAGGAATTAATTACCGTTTTTGCGGCTCAGCTATCGATTCCACTGAATGGCGAACAGGCTGGGCACCTAGTCGATTTTTGCGCGCTGATTTTACGCTGGAATCGATTAACGAGCCTTGTTCGCGCGTCTAATATTACCGAGCTCGTGCGAGCCCACGTGATTGATTGCTTAGCTGCGGTCGATGAAGTGTATGGGAAAGAGATCGTCGATGTTGGCAGTGGGGCTGGCTTTCCCGGCATCGTTTTTGCGCTGACCTATCCCGACCGAAACTTTACGCTTGTCGAATCGAATCAGCGCCGCGCGCGATTTCTCACGCAAGTAAAGATTGAATTGGGACTTGCGAATGTCACCATTGCAAATTGTCGGGTCGAGGCGCTGCAGCCTTCGGAGGAGGTGAGTTGCGTGACATCACGGGCTTACAGCTCTCTGCGGCAGTTTTATCAAGACTGCCAGCATTTAATCTACCGCCCGGCGGATACCCGGAAAACTGTTCAAGGAACTGCCACCGGCGCTACACGTTTTGTGGCGTTTAAGGGGCGCATTGAGGAACACGAAATCGGCGAGCTATCGCTACCGCCGTCGGCGGTCCGGATTAAGCCGCTCACCGTGCCCGATCGCGATTATCGCCATCTGGTGATCATCGACAGCGGCGCCTGCTAGACAACGGCCCAAGCAAGCGCTTTTTTCGTTCACACCATGTGCGATAATGCCCGCAGACCGATACGGGAACACCTTCTGGAACCAGCACAATGGCAAGAATTCTCGCCATCACCAATCAAAAAGGCGGCGTCGGAAAAACAACGACGAGCGTGAATCTAGCGGCTTCACTGGCCGCGACGAAGCGCCGTGTGCTGCTGGTAGATCTGGATCCGCAAGGTAACGCCACGATGGGCAGTGGCGTCGATAAGCGGGAACTTGAGCTGTCCAGTTATGACGTGTTGATGGAGGAATCGACCGCCAGGGAGGCCATTCAAACGCCCGAAGACTGCGGTTATGACTTACTGCCTGCGAACAGTGATCTCACCGGCGCGGAAGTTGCGCTAGTTGATGAGATTGGCCGCGAATTGCGTCTCAGGAGCGCGTTGAGCGAGATTGAGGACGCCTACGAATTTATCATTATTGACTGTCCACCGGCATTAAATATGTTGACGATTAATGCGCTGGTCGCGGCGGGATCGGTCGTGATACCTACCCAGTGTGAGTATTATGCGCTTGAAGGTCTTTCGGCTTTGCTCGAAACGGTGGAAAAAATTCGTAAGGTGCTTAACCCCAACTTAAAAGTCGAAGGTTTTTTGCGCACTATGTACGACCCGCGTAACAATCTCGCGAATCAAGTCTCCCAGCAGTTGCTCAAGCATTTTGGCGACAAGGTTTACAAAACGGTGATTCCCCGCAACGTGCGCTTAGCTGAGGCGCCCAGCCACGGTTTGCCTGCGCTCATTTACGATAAATCCTCAACAGGCGCGGTTGCCTATCTTGCCTTAGCGGGAGAAATGTTGCGCCGTGATGAAGTCACGTCCCAATTAAATTAACGTCGAAAAGTTTTGCTTTGTTCAAACTCATAACAACAACCGCAATATATCGTTGGGCTGAATCTGCTAGCGATACTAGGTGCGAATAAAAATGGCGGAAAAAAAACGAGGTTTAGGGCGAGGCTTAGACGCACTCTTAGGGATGGGGGCAGAGCAAGCTGTTGCAGAAGAACGCAATGGCGACCAGTTAAAGGTATTACCCATTGACCTAATTGAACGCGGTAAATATCAGCCACGGGTTGATATGCAAACCGAATCGCTTCAAGGACTGGCCGACTCGATAAAAGCGCAGGGTATTGTTCAGCCCATTCTGGTTCGGCCCCTTGCGGGTTCTAACCGTTTTGAAATCATTGCCGGTGAGCGCCGTTGGCGGGCCGCGCAAATGGCCGGCTTGCACGAAATTCCAGCAATTGTCCGCAATATGGATGATCGCACGGCCATGAGCATTGCGCTCATCGAGAACATTCAGCGTGCGCAACTTAATCCGCTTGAAGAAGCGAATGCGCTGTATCGATTGCTCAATGAGTTTGAAATGACGCATCAGGCGATTGCTGAGGCAGTGGGGCGTTCGCGCGCGGCGGTCTCTAATTTATTGCGATTGCGCGAGCTTGATGACGAAGTCAAAGCCCATGTTGAAGCCGGCGAGCTTGAGATGGGGCATGCGCGGGCTTTAGCAGGTTTAAGCCTAGCGCTGCAACGTAAGGCCGCGCGGCAAATCATCGCCAACGAATTGTCAGTTCGCAGCGCCGAAGCGCTAGTCCGCTCGCTGCGCGAGCAAGGCGACGAAGGCGTGCCTTCGAAAACTGCTAAATCAGCCCCGCTTGATCCCGATATCAAAAGGCTTCAAGACTCACTCAGTGACCAACTCGGCTCCGCGGTTACCATTAAACATAAAAAAAGTGGTGGCGGCATTTTGACGATTAGCTACGGTTCGCTTGACGAGTTGGATGGCATTTTGGCGCACATTAAGTAATTTAGGCGCCACCCTGTCGCGCTGCCGCAATTTCCGCTATACTTCGGTCGTTATGTTGCGTGGTTTGCAATGTGGGCACCTATTTCGGCAATGAAATACGGGGCACGCTCTAAGGCACAGCCAAGCAACCCGCGACTCATGGAGGCAAGTTGGTGAGTCGTACTCAACCCGGGTCCCTCCGGCGACATGCGCGAAACGTGGTTATGCGCATCGTTGCAATGCAGGTTGCGGTAGGACTCCTAGTCGCGGTTAGCCTATATATTCTCAGGGGATGGGAGCAGGCGTACGCCGCGTTAGTGGGTGCGATGATAGGGGTGCTACCTAGTTACTACCTTGGTAACCGAATATTCGGTGCCGAACAGGGTGCTTCAGGCGATGACTTGCTGAGGCAGATTTACGTAGCAGAGATGATGAAGCTCGGATTCACGGTCGCGCTTTTTCTCATCTCGATTTTATTACTAGATGTAGAGTTTACGATTGTGCTGTGCACTTACGCCGCAGTGGTTGCAGTTAACTGGCTGGCGATGAAGTTCACGGACTTGGGGGTGAAAGCGCCCGCGCAATCGAGCGATGCGTCTTAAAAGACAAGATTTCTCAACTGCGGATTCGCGCTGATTGATTAGGGCGAGTCCGGAAACGTTCGAATTGTAAGTATTAGAGATTTGCGTACATGGCAGCAGGCTCTCCGGCTGAATATATTAGCCATCACATTCAGAATTTGACCTTCGGTCAAAAAGCAGACGGTACATGGGGCATAGCCCATTCTGCTAAAGAAGCAACCGAAATGGGGTTCATGGCCATTAACCTGGACACCATGTTCTGGTCGTTAGCTACCGGTATTTTCTTCTGCTGGCTATTTCGCAAGGCCGCAGTGGCCGCATCCGTTGAAAAACCCTCGCGCTTGCAGACCTTCGTGGAAATGATTGTTGAGATGGTGTCCACCAGCGTGAAAGACGCGTTTACTGGCAACAACCGATTAATTGCCCCATTGGCACTAACTATCTTTGTGTGGATTTTCCTCATGAACTTGATGGATTTGGTGCCGGTAGACGTCGTGCCCCATGCCTCTTATCTGATGGGCATTGAGTACATGAAAATGGTTCCCACCACCGACGTCAACGCGACGTTCGGTATGTCCTTATCGATATTCGCTTTAATGATTTTCTATGGCATTAAAGTGAAAGGCTTCGGCGGCTTCTTTGGTGAGCTGGCTTTTCATCCTTTCGGTAAAGCCTTACTGCCGGTCAATCTGGTTCTTGAAACCGTTTCTCTGATCGCCAAACCTCTATCTCTCTCGCTGCGACTGTTCGGCAATATGTTTGCGGGAGAACTCGTTTTCGTTTTGATTGCGGCACTTGTGCCGTTCTGGTTGCAATGGGCTTTTTCTGTCCCGTGGGCGATCTTCCATATTCTTGTGATTACCCTACAAGCATACATTTTTATGATGCTGACCATTGTTTACCTGGGGCAATCGCATGAGGTACATGACGATCATTGATGGTTAGCTATTGTTGCTAACGATTATTGATTGAGTGAAAAATTTTTACATAGCACGACTTGATAAAAGAGGAGAGTAAGTTATGGAGTCTGTAGTTGCCTTTTCAGCCCTCGCTGCGGGCATCATGATCGGACTTGGCGCGTTGGGCGCGGGTGTCGGCATCGGTATTTTGGGTAGCAAATTTCTTGAAGGTGCTGCTCGCCAACCAGAACTAGTGCCAATGTTGCAGGCTCGCATGTTCCTCATGCTTGGTCTAACCGACGCGGTGCCAATTATCGCTATCGCTTTCGCGGCGCTAATGATGTTTGCGAACCCGTTCATTGGGCAACTCGCCGGTTAAACTTGATACTTCACGGGATCTCATGGTCTCGCGAGATATCAAGCCCAATCAATTAGGAAATTGCTAGGCGAGAAGTCATGAACATTAACCTGACATTACTGGGTCAAGCGATCTCATTCGCCATTTTCGTATGGTTTTGCGTGAAATACGTTTGGCCACCGATTTTGTCTGCCCTCGAAGAACGTGAAAACCGCATTGCTGATGGATTAGCCGCCGCCGAAAAAGGTCAGCAGGATCTCGCGAATGCGGAAGTCCGTATTGAAGAGGAACTGCAGAAAGGTCGCGAGAAGGCGCAAGAATTCATCACCCAGGCGCAAAAACGAGCTGACGAAATTGTTGAGCAGGCGAAGCAAACGGCAGTTGACGAAGGCGATCGCTTGCTTGCGGCAGCACGATCTCAGATCGACCAGGAACGCAACGAGGCGCGCGAATCTCTGCGCGGCGAAGTTGCGAGTTTGGCCTTGGCGGGCGCCGAGCAGGTGCTTATGCGCGAAGTCGATTCTAATGCGCATCGCGATGTGCTCGACAAGCTAACAGCGGAACTGTAAGCCGGTGCAGGAAAAACTAACAATCGCCAGACCTTACGCCAGTGCGGCATACGCGTATGCGCAAGAAACGCAGCAAGTGCCCGCTTGGTCAACGATGCTTGGCAGCTTGGCAGAAGTGGTTGAGCACCGAGACATGCAACCGTTGATTGGGCATCCAAAGGTGCCGGCGGCGGAGCTGTTCGATTTACTCAAGTCCGCACTTGATTCTCAGCTAGACGCGAAACGCGAAAACTTTCTCCAAACCCTGATCGATGCCGATCGCATTAGTTTGGCGCCTGAAATTGCAGAACTATTTGAGCGTGAAAAAACAAAAGCGCAGGGTGTGGTGGACGTGACGGTGATATCGGCTTATGCAGTCGAACAAGCCGAACAAGAAAAGATTGCGTCTGCAGTCCGCACCCGTACTGGCAAAGAATGTGAGATTCGCACCGAGATAGATGAATCCCTAATCGGCGGCGCGGTTATCCGCGTGGGTGACTCGGTCATCGACATCTCACTCAAAGGGCGCCTGCAGGCTTTGGCGCAGCGTCTTGGTTAGCCAAGCAGCGCTGCGAAACGATTAAGAATTTTTAAATAGACATTTTGTGATAGAGGACGGTCATGAGCATCAGCGCAACAGAAATTAGCGAACTGATCAAAAAGAAAATCGACGATCTGAACGTCGAGACCGAAGCACGTACCGAAGGTACGGTCGTCAGTCTCACCGATGGGATCGCGCGAATTCACGGTTTAAGTGACGCCATGCAAGGGGAGATGATCGAATTCCCAGGCAACGTATTCGGACTCGCACTTAACCTTGAAGAAGACTCAGTTGGCGTGGTTATCCTTGGCCAATACGAGGGTATTTCCGAAGGGGACACCGCCCGCTGTACTGGTCGTATCCTTGAGGTGCCTGTTGGTGAAGCCCTGCTGGGGCGCGTGGTTGATTCACTCGGTAGCCCGATCGACGGTAAAGGGGAAGTTGGCACTACGCTGTCTGAGCCGATCGAAAAGATCGCGCCGGGCGTTATTGAACGACAGTCGGTTGACCAGCCGGTACAAACTGGCTTGAAGTCAATTGACTCCATGGTGCCAGTGGGCCGAGGTCAACGTGAATTGATCATTGGTGACCGCCAAACCGGTAAAACTGCTGTTGCCGTTGATACCATCATTAACCAAAAAGGTACGGGCATTAAATGTATCTATGTGGCGATTGGTCAGAAGGCGTCGTCGATTGCGGCCGTTGTCCGTAAGCTCGAAGAGCATGGCGCAATGGACCACACCATCGTTGTTGCGGCCAGCGCTTCCGACTCAGCAGCCATGCAATACATCGCACCGTACTCCGGTTGCTCAATGGGTGAGTACTTTCGTGATCGCGGTGAAGATGCGCTAATCATTTATGACGACTTAACCAAGCAAGCCTGGGCGTATCGTCAGGTTTCCTTGCTATTGCGACGTCCACCAGGCCGTGAAGCTTATCCTGGTGACGTGTTCTATCTGCATTCACGCTTGCTCGAACGTGCTGCGCGTATCAACGCGGAGTACGTGGAGCAAATCACTAACGGCGAAGTGAAAGGGCAAACCGGTTCACTTACCGCGTTACCGATTATTGAAACGCAAGCCGGCGACGTGTCTGCCTTCGTGCCAACGAACGTAATTTCAATTACAGACGGCCAGATTTATCTCGAAACTGATTTGTTCAACTCGGGTTTCCGTCCGGCCATTAACGCTGGTTTGTCGGTGTCACGTGTGGGTGGCGCGGCCCAAACCAAAATTATTAAAAAGCTCGGCGGTGGTGTGCGACTGGCGCTAGCCCAGTATCGTGAACTCGCCGCATTTGCTCAGTTCGCATCGGATCTGGATGAAGCAACCAGGAAGCAACTTGAACGCGGTCAGCGCGTAATGGAACTGATGAAGCAGAAGCAATATACGCCTTTATCTGTTGCTGATATGGCCGTGAGTTTGTTCGCCGTAGAAAACGGCTACCTAGACGAAATCGAGCTTGAAAAAATTGGCGCCTTTGAGGAAGGACTGCATTCCTATATGGCCAGCTCCAAAGCTGATTTAATGCAAAAAATCAACGATAGCGGCGATTTCAACGACGAGGTTGAAGGCGCACTGAAATCCGCTGTGGATGATTTTGTCGCCAACCATTCCTGGTAAGGCGAGGCTGAAAGAGATCTAACATGGCCGTCGGAAAAGAAATTCGAACTCAGATCGCGAGCGTTAAGAACACGCAAAAGATCACCAAGGCGATGGAGATGGTTGCCGCGAGTAAGATGCGCAAAGCACAAGATCGTATGCGTGCCGCTCGCCCCTATGCCGATAAAATGCGCCTGGTCGTGGCGCACGTCGCCAATGCCAACACGGAGTACAAGCATAGCTTTCTGGAACAACGCGATGTTAATCGCGTGGGCATTATTGTGGTGTCTAGTGATCGCGGACTCTGCGGCGGATTAAACGGCAATATGTTTCGTGCGGTTTTGAAACAGCTGCGTGAATGGGAAAACGATGGGACCGAAGTTGACCTCAGCTTGATCGGCAGCAAAGCGATCGGGTTTTTTGGCGGTATTAAAGCCAATGTCGTCGGCCAAGTGAATCAGCTTGGCGATTCACCGTCGTTGAATGACATTATTGGTGCTGTGAAAATCATGCTCGATTCTTATCAAGAGCAAGGCGTTGACCGCGTTTATTTGGCATATAACCAATTCGTCAACTCCATGACCCAAACACCAGACATTGAACAACTGCTGCCGCTGGTGCCTGAAGATACCAGTGACTTTAAGCATCATTGGGATTACATCTACGAACCGGAAGCGAAAGAAGTGATGGACCAGCTACTGACTCGATACATTGAGTCGTTGGCGTATCAAGGCGTGGTCGAAAACATCGCTTGCGAGCAAGCCGCGCGCATGGTGGCAATGAAGTCCGCCTCTGACAACGCCGGTAAGCTGATTGATGAGTTGCAGCTGGTTTATAACAAAGCGCGGCAAGCAGCAATTACGCAAGAGCTGTCGGAAATTGTCGCTGGCGCAGCGGCAGTTTAAGTAAAGAATTTATAGATTTGACGCTAAGTTTGGCGCTAATGAATGACATCAACACGAAGTATGTGAGAGGAACTGACTGATGAGTTCTGGAGACGTAGTACAAGTTATCGGCGCGGTTGTCGACGTGAAATATCCGCCTGCTGAAGTACCAAAGGTTTACGACGCTTTAGAGATTGGCGACGGTGATATCACTTTGGAAGTACAGCAGCAGCTTGGTGACGGCGTAGTTCGTACGATCGCTTTGGGAACCACCGACGGCCTACGCCGGGGCATGGTCGCAAAGAACACCGGCGAAGGTATTAAGGTGCCGGTCGGTGAGAAAACGCTTGGTCGTATCATGAACGTGCTTGGTACACCAATCGATAACGCGGGGCCGATCGGCGAAGACGAGCGCATGGTGATTCACCGCGAAGCACCGAAATACGTTGATCTATCGCCTGCGCAAGAGTTGCTCGAAACCGGCATTAAGGTTATCGATTTGGTTTGTCCTTTCGCGAAGGGCGGTAAGGTTGGATTGTTTGGCGGCGCCGGTGTCGGTAAGACCGTTAACATGATGGAGCTTATTCGAAACATTGCTATTGAGCATAGCGGCTACTCGGTGTTTGCCGGGGTAGGGGAACGTACTCGTGAAGGTAATGACTTCTATCACGAGATGAAAGAGTCTGACGTGCTAGATAAAGTGGCGCTTGTTTATGGACAGATGAACGAGCCTCCTGGCAACCGTCTGCGCGTGGCGCTAACAGGACTCACAATCGCTGAGAAATTCCGTGACGAAGGCCGTGACGTGTTGTTGTTCATCGATAACATTTACCGTTACACGCTGGCCGGCACCGAGGTATCGGCGCTACTTGGTCGAATGCCTTCGGCGGTGGGTTACCAGCCCACACTGGCGGAGGAAATGGGTCGTTTGCAAGAACGTATTACTTCGACCAAGACGGGTTCAATTACCTCGATTCAGGCCGTTTACGTGCCCGCCGATGACTTGACTGACCCGTCGCCCGCAACGACGTTTGCTCACTTAGACGCAACGGTTGTGTTATCTCGTCAAATTGCTGAGTTAGGTATTTATCCGGCGGTGGATCCGTTGGACTCAACCTCGCGTCAGCTAGATCCGCTAATCGTTGGTCAAGATCACTACGATACCGCGCGCGCTGTGCAGAATACTTTGCAGCGCTACAAAGAACTGCGAGACATCATCGCGATTCTCGGGATGGATGAATTGTCGGAAGAAGATAAATTAACGGTGTCTAGAGCACGGAAAATCCAACGTTTCTTATCGCAACCATTCTTCGTGGCCGAAGTGTTTACAGGTAGCCCCGGTAAGTACGTATCGCTGAAAGATACGATCGCAGGATTTAAGGCGATTGTTGACGGTGAGCACGACGAATTGCCGGAACAAGCCTTCTACATGGTTGGTTCGATCGACGAAGCGGTTGAAAAAGCGAAGAGCATGTAACAACCCGTTTGGCTTCTTGGAATTAGGACGTAGGAAAATTACATGCCCGTACAAGTTGAAATTGTAAGCGCAGAGCAAGAGATCTTCTCCGGCGAGGCCGAAATGGTATTCGCCCCGGCAATACTCGGTGAAGTTGGGATTGCCCCGGGTCACACGCCCATGCTTACGCAACTGGGCCCGGGCGAGGTGCGTCTAGAGGTCGCTGGCAGCGACGATCAAGCGTTCTATATTTCTGGCGGTATGTTGGAAGTGCAACCGAAAGTTGTCACCATCCTGTCCGACACCGCACTTCGTGCCGAGGACCTTGATGAAGCGGCGGTGATGAAGGCAAAAGAAGAAGCTGAGAGAGCCATGCAGGAATCCGACGCTAAAATGGATTACGCCACAGCGCTGGCGCAAAGTGCCGAAGTGGCTGCCCAATTACAAACCATCCAACGATTACGCCGTCGCAGCGGCCGCAGCTAATTATAGAAACTATCGAAACGACCCCGGCCTTGTCGAATGGGCCTGGTCAAACGCGGCGTCTGATGACGCTACT
>JBCCFA010000044.1:0-15453 GCA_039029975.1 Pseudomonadota bacterium | reverse complement strand
TCAAAATTCGTAAACATCCATTTGTGAGGATTGAAGCAATAGCTATCCGCAAAATCCATACCTGCATGTAAATGAGAAAATTCGGGACAAATCGTCGCAGAACCTGCCATCGCCGCATCAACGTGCAGCCATAGGCGATATTGCTTGCAAATAGCGCCAATTGCTGGCACCGGATCAATCGCCAGCGTCGCGGTTGTACCAACGGTGGCGCAAACAAAAAATGGTAATAATCCTTCGGCGAGATCATGCTCAATCGCCTTTTGCAGCGCCTCGGCATTGATGGCGCCCGCGCGATCGGTTGAAATTTTTCGGAGCCGCTCACGCCCTATCCCAGCGATCATGGCCGCCTTTTCCATAGACGAATGGGTCGCGGAAGAACAGTAAGCAACTAACCTGTTATCGACTCCGTTCTCTTTCGAATCAAATCGGCTCGCCCGTTCGCGGGCACTGAGTAGCGCACAAAGCGTCGCGCTGGACGCAGAATCCTGGATGACGCCACCGCCTTCACCGCTCGATTTGAACACGTCCGGTAAACCTAACGCGTCCGCGAGCCAATCCAAAACATGAGTTTCTAATTCAGTGCATGCCGGACTCGTAAGCCACAGCATGCCTTGAACCCCTAGGCCCGCGCTCAGTAGCTCGCCAAGCACAGAAGGGCCGGAGATGTTCGCTGGGAAATAACCAAAAAAATTAGGGGACTGCCAATGAGTAATACCCGGCATGATCACATTTTCGAAATCACGGAATATGGTTTCGAAGGGTTCTCCCTGTTCCGGTATTGATTCGGGTAACTGGGCGCGGATTTGCCCTGGTTCAACTGGCGATAACACCGGGTAATCTTCGACCCGCTTTTGATAATCGACAAGCCAGTCGACTAGCGCGTAACCGTGTTGCCGAAAGGTCTCGGCGTCCATGTGTTGAGATTTCTTGTCCATCGACGCTTCAAACCGCCGCTACGCAGTGTACAAACAAGTTACGCAGTACCGCGCTATTTATTCGCGCAGTGCCTGCACAACCCAATTAAAGCTCAAACGTTGGCGAGAATGTTCTCCGCCGAACTCGCGGTTAGATCGGCGGCGCCAGGTTCTAAGTGGACCTGCGACACGATGCCATCATCTACGACCAGCGCAAAACGTTGGCTTCGCGTTCCCATACCGAATCCCGACGCATCTAGCTCAAGTCCGAGTGCTTTGGTGTACTCGGCGTTGCCGTCGGCGAGCATTTGAATATCGTTGGCACTAGTTGCTTTTTGCCATGCATCCATCACGAAGACGTCGTTCACCGAAAGGCAAGCAATCGTATCAACGCCTTTCGCTTTGATCTCACCGGCCTTATCGATAAATCCGGGCAAATGTTGCGCGGAGCAGGTGGGCGTGAAAGCGCCTGGAACGGCGAATAAAACCACTTTTTTACCGCCAAACAGATCATCACTGCTGAGCGCGCCTGGACCATTGTCTGTCATCACGCCGAATCCGCCCGCCGGCATTTTGTCTCCAACTTGAATTGTCACTGATTACCTCCGTCAAAACTCGTTGCGTTCAATTGTTTTGCTTCTCATACCTATTCTGCCATTCCAATCCTAAGGAAGATAGTCCGGCGATTTAAGCTTCCATTAATGCCTTAATCGAACGCCCTGGAGCTGGCTAAGTCCTCAATGAGATCACGCGGTGATTCGAGCCCTATCGACAGGCGTATTAGACCGTCTGATACCCCAACAGATTTGCGCTCATCGGTGCTGATTCGGCTATGAGTAGTCGTTGCCGGATGAGTAACTATACTGCGCGAATCGCCCAGGTTGGCGGTAATGGAAAAGCGCTTGAGATTATCAATTAATTGCCAGGCAGAGGCTTGACCGCCGGCAATTTCAAACGAAACAATTCCCCCCCAACCGCTTTGCTGTTTTTTGGCCAAACTATGTTGTGGATGCGAATCGAGACCAGGAAAGAAAACCGTTTCAACATTTTTTTGCTCGCTTAACCAGCTGGCAATCTCGAAAGCACTTTGACTGTGTCGCTCCATTCTGAGTTCTAATGTTTCTAAGCCTTTCAAAAAAACCCAGGCGTTAAACGGGCTCATCGTTGGGCCTGCAGAACGTAAGAACGGAAACAGTTTTTCTTCAATAATCGATTCGTTCGCCAAGACAGCACCGCCCACACAGCGGCCCTGCCCGTCCAAATATTTAGTCGCGGAATGAATAATAATGTCGGCGCCAAAGTTTGCGGGCAATTGGAGTGCGGGTGTGCAAAAGCAATTGTCCACAACTAATAGCGCGTTGGCGTTGTGCGCGAGTTTGGCTATTGCCGACATGTCGCCGACTTCCGTCAGTGGGTTTGAAGGTGTTTCTAAAAATAGTAATTTCGTGTTGTTACGAATCGCTGCCTCCCAAGCGTGGTTATCAGTGAGATCAACGAAACTGAACGCGATATCGAATTTACTCAGGATATTCTTAAACAAATTCACCGTTGTTCCGAAAATACTATGCGAAGCAACGACATGATCGCCGGCCGACAATATAGCCAAGCAAGTGGATAGAATCGCGCTCATGCCAGAAGCCGTGCCGATACATGCTTCCATTCCTTCTAAAGCAGCCAGCCGTTTTTCGAAAGCATTCACGGTGGGATTCGTAAACCGGGAATATACGTTTCCTTCCTCATCACCGGCGAAGCGGGCCGCCGCCTCCGCCGCGCTCTCGAAACAAAAACTTGAGGTGAGGAACAAGGGATCACTATGTTCCTGTTCACCCGTCATACTGGTACCAGCCCGGCAAGCGCGGGTCGCAAAATCGCTAGAGTCGGAATCGAAATCGTTCATAGTCATCTCGCACATTAAAAATCTGAACGCAGCACCTAAATCATGCGTTTGACGTAGACTTTAGAAGAGAAACACGCGGGCAAGAAAAAACCTGCTAAAGCAGGCTGGACGCGTCGCTTTAGCAGTTCTTTTATAGCGCCCGCAAGCTGATTCTCAAATCGGCGCTGTTGAAGCGGAGAAAGTAACGTGTAATAGGCGGGGTGTCAAATCTCTGTAACTGACTCTGAAGTCACGTGCAGATCATTGAGGGCATTTACGGCCGCCGCGCGCTTTGATTTTGCGTCATCGGAACGCTGGGCTTCCACCCTGCTCAGGTAAGTTGCGCTCACATCGCCGGTAATATACTCACCGTTGAAACACGACAAATCGAATTCGCGAATGTCGGGGTTACCTTTGCGAACCGATTCGACAAGGTCATCAAGGTCCTGATAGATAAGTTTGTCCGCACCGATTAATGCGCAAATATCCTCGGGGCTTTTGTTATGCGCAATCAACTCTTCGCTCGTTGGCATATCGATCCCATATACGTTGGGATACGCAACCGGCGGTGCTGCAGAGGCAAAGTAAACATTGTTAGCGCCCGCTTCCCGGGCCATCTGAATGATTTGGCTTGACGTTGTTCCTCTAACCACCGAATCATCGATGAGAAGCACGTTCTTGTTGGCGAACTCTAGATGGATGGCGTTCAGTTTTTGGCGCACAGATTTCCGGCGCATTGCTTGCCCCGGCATGATGAACGTTCGAGGAATGTACCGATTTTTAATGAATCCTTCGCGATATTTGATACCTAGCGCGTGGGCCAATTCTAAGGCTGCTGTGCGCGCGGTATCTGGGATCGGGATCACGACATCGATGTCGTGATCTTCCCACTCCCGGGAGATCTTTTTCGCCAGCGCCTCACCCATTCGCATCCGCGCTTTGTGGACAGAAATGCCATCGATGATCGAATCCGGTCGAGCTAGGTAGACGTGTTCGAACACGCATGGCGTCACCTGCGCCGGCTCGGCGCATTGCTCGGCAAAAAACTCTCCCTCTTTGCTGATAAATACAGCCTCCCCGGGATTAATATCTCGAATCAACTCAAACCCTAATACATTGAGCGCCACGCTTTCCGAAGCGATCATATATTCCGTGCCTAAATCGGTCTCCCGTTTGCCGAAAACGATTGGCCGAATGCCATTAGGGTCGCGAAACCCAACGATGCCGACGCCGCTGATCATTGAGATCGCCGCATAACCACCTCGGCATCTGGCATGAACGCGTTTTACGGCGTGGAAAATGTCGGCACCATCAATCCGAAATTTTTTCAGTTGTTGCAGTTCATGCGCAAAGACGTTGAGTAAAACTTCGGAATCTGACTCAGTGTTGATATGACGCAGATCGTCCTCGAAGAGTTCCTGTTTTAGCTGTTCGGAATTTGTGAGATTGCCGTTATGGGCTAACGTGATGCCGTAAGGAGAATTCACATAGAACGGTTGCGCTTCCGCCCGCGACGAGACGCCAGCCGTGGGATAACGGACATGTCCGATACCCATTTTCCCTTTCAGGTTGATCATGTGTCGGGTATGGAAAACATCACGGACCAAGCCGCTAGATTTTCTCAAGAAAAGTCGGCCATCCTCGTAAGTTGCAATACCGGCGGCATCTTGACCGCGGTGCTGCAACATAGTGAGCGCATCGAACAGCGCCTGGTTGACCGGTGATTTAGCAACTAAGCCAACGATTCCACACATACCAATAGCACCTATCTCAAAAGTTAAGCAGCAGGGTCAAAGCTAAAATGTTTAGCGAAACTTGGTGGCAAAAACTGAAGCGCGAATTCCGCCAAAGTTTCAAAGTGCCCAACGAATATCGATTCTCGCCACCAATTGTCTCTTGGCAGCGGCGTCGCTCCGGCTAACAGCACCAATAGTCCGACTATGACAATCCCTCGCAAAACGCCGAACACCATCCCGAGTGCCCGATCAGTACCAGTTAAACCTGTACTCTCAATTAGCTTCGAGATAAAAAAATTCACGATGCCGACACCAATCAGTGTCAACACCAACAAGATGACAAAAGCCAAGGCTTGTTGAGCGCTCGGGATCGAGACAAGTGATTCGAAAATTGGCGCTACACGGCCGCAAAACGTGTAGGCCACCCAGATCGCAATGACCCATGCCACGAGCGACAACACCTCACGGACGAAGCCTCTAAAAAGGCTGATGAGAGTCGATACCCCGATGACGACAAGGATCGCGACGTCTGGCCAACTCATACGCTGAGCAGCAGGAAAAATTTGGAATTTAGTGGCACTAGAATTACTCAGTCCCCTACGACCAAAGCTCAAAAATCGCGCCGCTTAAGCTACTGGCATCGCCATGACTACACCAGTATGCGGGAGAGCAAAGTGTACCAAAGCTCGAAAAATTCTAATAGTCTTCGCACACTTTCATTCGTTTAAATTCTTAATTAGCGGTACTCAACAACCAGGCTGTCGATATCTAGTTTCTTCTTCAGTGAATCGGCCGTTTGTTCGGCCCGCGCTTTGCTGAGCAACGGTCCAATTCGAACCTTGAAAACAGTTTTTTCGCCATTAATTTCATCGATAAATGCCGAGTAAGCTTTGCCACGAAGTTTCCCGACAAGCTTCTCGGCATTGTCTTTATTACCAAAGCTGCCTACTTGTACTACCCAAGCGGTCATCCCAACGCGTTCGCTAACGTCAGCACTGGGTGCCTCGCTAGCCGTCGAGTCTGATCCAAACTCTTTGTTCGTTTCCGACTCACCATCGGATGATGACGGGGGCATTACCGCTCGGTCGATCACCTGCTCTGCGGGCTTGTCCGCTGAGAGCATCTCTTCGACTAGCTCGTCGTCAATCGGGGAAACCTTGGAACTAAATTCCTCCGGTTCGGCGGTGCGCTCTATTTTTAGCGCATCGTCTTCGAAATTATCATTGTCATCGGGCGCCAGGAAAATCGGAATAAAAATAATTCCTAGCGCCATTAATACTGCCGCCCCAACTAGTCTTTGTTTCAACCCGGTCTCCAAGCTATATCACCCACGCCAGAGTCATTGTTCTTCAATCGTGTATCTATCCGCTTTATTAAGATATCGCAACGCCTCTGATACCACCAAGAAAGAACCAAGCGCAATTATTTTATCTCCCTCGGTCGCTCTTTCGCTAGCCGCGTTCAGCGCTTCCGAAACTGAATCAAACAATTGAGACTCAATTGCGCCGGGCAATTCTTGTAACGACTCGTATAATTCAGTATTCGAGGTGCCGCGTCGCGCATCCAAGCTCGCCAAATACCATCGATCAACTGCCGGCCGAAGAACTTCCATCACCGTCGCCCTATCTTTGGTTTTTAGCATGCCTAGCACCAAGTGCGTATTACCACCCGTGCCGTGCTTTTCTAAGGTCTCAACAAATTGTTCAACGGCTTGTACGTTGTGAGCCACGTCAAATATGTACTCTATGGGGCCAGGGAAAGTTTGAAACCTCCCCCACAAAGTAACCGACTGCAACATATTCTCGATCACCGTTCGGGATACCGGTAACTTGGCTTGTAGGTGCTCTACCACCTGCAATACGCCGGCAGCGTTGCGAAACTGATAATCGCCTTCAAGCTTCGGTCGGGGCAAATTCAAGTAACTGGTCTTTTGATTCCACCAATCCCAGTCACCGGCACGCTCTGTAATTCGAAAATCAACGCCTAATAAATCCAATTCAGCACCTACTTCGCTCGCATGATTAACGACACTCATAGGAACCTCGGGATCGGAACAAACCGCAGGTCGTCCGCCGCGCATGATGCCAGCTTTTTCGCCACCAATCGATTCGCGATCGTTACCCAGGAACTCCACATGATCGATGCCGATACTCGTAATCAGTGCCACGTCCGCATCGATAATATTTACCGCATCTAATCTCCCGCCCAAACCGACTTCCAATAACACAACGTCGGGTTGATTGGACTGAAAGATCTCAAGTGCCGCTAAGGTGCTGTATTCAAAATAAGTTAGGTGAATTTCTTGGCGACTTGATTCAATCTTCGCGAAAGCTTCGCAGATCTTTTTAGAGGACACAGGGATGCCGTTAAGTCGGATTCGTTCGTTGTAGGCAATCATGTGCGGCGACGTGTAGGCCGCTACCTTATATCCCGCGCTGATCCAAATTTGCTCCAGCATGGTGACGCTCGAACCTTTGCCATTGGTGCCGGCAACGGTAACAACAACGGCGTCCCCGCAGTTGATATTCAAGCTCTCGGCCACACCGCGGCATCGATCAAGACCTAAATCAATTTCGACCGGCGCAGCAGATTCTTGCCACTGCAGCCATTCATTCAGGCTGTCAAATGGTGGTGCGCCCAAATTATTTTTAAGCTGACTCAAAGAATTTACCGAACTTAAACCTGAAATAATTGCGACAGTCTGGTTCGACCGTTCTTTTAAGCGCTATCGGAGGGGTTTTCTTCAGATGGCGGCAGTCGAATTTCTGCTTCGTCCACCGTGATGTCTTCGTTGGGTTCGATCGATGTCGCCGCACGTTCCGCGCTAACCGCGACGCTTTCTTTTTGCTGTCCCCCCAATAAGACCGACAAAATAGCGGCAATGCGATCGCGTAGCTGTCTGCGATCAATGATCATATCGATTGAACCGTGTTCGAGGAGAAACTCGCTGCGCTGAAAGCCCTCGGGTAGCACCTGTCCAACAGTTTGCTCGATCACGCGCGGGCCGGCGAAACCGATCAGCGCGTCGGGTTCAGCTATAATGACGTCGCCGAGCGTACCAATACTCGCTGATACGCCACCGGTGGTCGGATCGGTCAGCACGGAAATATAGGGAAGACCGCGCTCACGTAGCTCGGTGACAGCAGAACTGGTTTTTGCCATTTGCATTAGCGAGGTTAAACCTTCTTGCATTCGCGCGCCGCCACTGGCGCAGAAACAGACAACAGCAGCGTTATGTTCGATAGCGCATTTAACCGCACGGACAAATTTTTCGCCGACCACGCTGCCCATAGAACCACCCATAAACGAAAACTCGAAAGCCGCAATGACAACCGGATAGGACTTCAACGTCCCCTTGACGACAACCAGCGCGTCATTTTCTCCAGTCGACTTTTGGGAAGCAGATAAGCGATCTTTGTAACGCTTAGAATCCTTAAATTTTAAAAAATCTGCCGCCTGCAGATTACCACCTAATTCTTCGCGATTTTCTGTGTCTAGAAAACTATCAATTCGATCCCGAGCATTGATTCGCCCGTGATGACCACAAGTCATGCAAACATCCAGATTACGAGTTAATTCAGCGCGATATAGCACTGACGCACAGGACTCACAGCGCGTCCAAATCCCTTCAGGAATTGAACGTTTGTTGCCTGAATCAATGCGGATGCGCGATGGGATGAGGTTTTTGAACCAGCTCATTGTGGCGTTCTAACTCCGAGAGTTCTGTTCAATGGCGGCGCGGTAGCTTGAGACCTTGGCTTTCAGCGCTTCCCGCCCTGCTTCGATTGATGAGCCTGCCTCTTCAACCAATTCAACAATTGCGCTGCCAATAATAACGGCATCGCTAACGCCGGCAACATTGGCGGCGTCCTCAGCGGTTCGAATGCCAAAACCAACGCCTAAGGGTAATTTCACATGCTGACGAAGTGCCTGAATATTTTTTGCAACTTCGGTTACGTCTAAGGCTTTGCTTCCAGTAACACCTTTAACACTCACGTAGTACACAAAGCCGCCGCCGAGTGCCGATACAGCCTGAACCCTCTGCTCGGAAGAATTGGGAGAGATTAAAAATATTTGATCGAGGCCGGCCGCACGGAATTGCGCGTTTAAGTCATCAGATTCCTCAGGCGGAGAATCCACAATTAAAATGCCGTCGACACCCGCTGCCGCCGCACGACTAGAAAATTCCGCATAACCCATCGACTCTATCGGGTTCAAATAGCCCATCAAAATGACTGGCGTGGTTTTGTTGTCGGCACGAAAGGATTGGACGATTTCGAGCACCCCTGTCAGCGACATACCGCCTGCTAAGGCTCTCTCGCTGGCACGCTGAATTACTGGGCCATCGGCCATTGGATCCGAAAATGGCATACCCAGTTCAATAATATCAGCGCCTGCCTCAACAAGCGTCTGCAGATAAGCCGTTGTGCCCTCAGCACTTGGGTCACCCGCAGTGACATAAGTCACTAAGGCGCTACGAGATTGCTGATCAAGTGTTGCAAATAATGGGGGTATTCGTGATGCCATTGTCAAAGAGTAATGCCCGACCGTGTCGCGACGGTGTTGATATCTTTATCGCCGCGGCCGGATAAATTGACGACAATAATTTGCTCTGGCGACATTTCAAGCGCTAGCTTTTCTACGTAGGCAAGCGCATGACTGCTTTCTAGCGCTGGGATGATCCCTTCAATTTCGCATAGCTGGTGAAAGGCAGCCAGCGCTTGTTCATCATTCACAGAAACGTATTCAGCGCGTCCTATATCCTTTAACCAAGCATGCTCGGGGCCGACTCCAGGGTAATCCAAACCGGCAGATATTGAATGAGTGGGAATAATCTGACCGTCATCGTTTTGCATAAGATAGGTACGATTGCCGTGCAATACACCGGGGCGACCCGCTGTTAATGGCGCCGAGTGGCGCCCGGTTTCTACCCCATCGCCGCCGGCCTCCACACCGATTAATCGAACTTCTTCTTCATCGATGAATGGGTGGAACATACCAATCGCGTTAGATCCGCCGCCAACACACGCCACTAGAGCGTCGGGTAGGCGACCACACTGGGACAGCGATTGCTGCATGGTCTCACTTCCGATAATTGCCTGGAAATCGCGAACCATCGAAGGATAAGGATGTGGTCCTGCTACCGTGCCGATGATATAGAACGTCTCATCGACATAGCTCACCCAATCTCGCATCGCTTCATTTAGGGCATCTTTCAAGGTGCGAGAACCTGACTCGACGGGAATCACTTCAGCGCCCAATAGCTTCATTCGATAAACGTTGGGGGCTTGTCTTTCGATATCTTCCGCACCCATGTAAACCACGCAATCCATGCCAAACCTTGCCGCGACCGTCGCAGTCGCAACGCCGTGCTGACCGGCACCAGTTTCAGCTATCACGCGTTTTTTACCCATGCGTTTCGCTAATAAAGCCTGGCCAACAGTGTTATTAACTTTATGCGCACCGGTGTGATTCAAGTCCTCGCGTTTGAGGTATATTTGCGCGCCCCCAAGACGCTTTGTCCAACGCTCGGCGAAATATAATGGCGACGGGCGACCCACGAAGTTAGCTAGGTCATGATCGAATTCCGCAAGGAAATCGGGGTCTTGTAAATAGGTTTCGTACGCCTGCGTCAGTTTTTCCAAAGGGCCGATCAAAGTCTCCGAGACAAAAACGCCACCATAAGGTCCAAAATGTCCGCGAGTATCCGGCATGGATTGCGTTAATTTTTGCGCCAAATTTTCTTGCACTTCAGTATTCGCCATTAGCCTTAGCCATTACCTTCATAAATTCTGCCATTTTGGCAGGGTCTTTTACGCCCGGTCGCGATTCGATGCCGCTGCTGACATCGATAGCGTAGGGTCGTAGATTCTTAATCGCATCACCAACATTGGTTACGGTTATACCGCCCGCTAGGACGTAGGGGATCTCATTTCCCATTTCCACCGTCGTCCAGTCAAACGTTTGCCCAGTCCCGCCCGGCACACCAGGCACAAACGCATCCAATAGCAGCGCTCGAGCACTTTGGTAAGACTCAAGTGCTGATAGGATATCCGACTTTGATTTAACGCGAATTGCCTTGATATACGGCCTCGACAGCATTTCACATTGGGCGCTACTTTCGTCGCCGTGACATTGCACAAGATCGATTTGGGTGGTCGAAATCAACTCGTTAACAGCTTCGGGCGTTGAATTTACCACCAAGCCCGTTGCGGTGATGAAAGGCGGCAATTTCGCGATGATGTCGGCCGCAACCCGCGGCTCGATATACCGAGGGCTTGGCGGGTAAAAAACGAATCCCAGGGCATCTACGCCTAACTCGGCCGCCAGCTCTGCATCTTCCATTCGGGTTATCCCGCAAAATTTAACCCGTACTCGGTCGTGCATACCATTTTCGCCAAAATCAATTCGAGCGCGTATTCACTATTATCCCACCGTTACCGTGTCGGCGATAGTGAGGCCGAAGAATTTTCAATCAATCGCGATTAAAGCTGGGAAACTGGCGTCATAGTTCGGCAGGCCGAAGCGCTCCGGGTAAGTTACACCAGTTAAATACAGACCACCTGCGACCGCTGTTTTACCCGCCAAGGTGCGGTCACCGCTGGCTAACAATTTTGCTGCCCATGGCACTTCTTGTCGACCCAGACCAATATCGATGAGCACACCCGCTAAGTTGCGCACCATATGGTGCAAAAACGCGTTAGCCGTGACCCGAATAACAACGAAATGACCCGTTCGAACGACAGTAATGTGCTGGATACATCGAAACGGCGTGTTTGATTGACAAGAAGCCGCGCGAAAGGCCGAAAAATCATGCTCACCCAACCAAGCTTGCGCCGCTTCATGCATTTTTTCGGCGTCTAGGGCGCCGAGCTCCCAACAAACCCTGTCAGCCCACAGTGCGGAGCGAGTGGGTAAATTACTAATCACATATTGATAGGTTCGTGCATCGGCAGAAAAACGCGCGTGAAAATCCGCCTCAACGGCATGTTGCCAGTTGATTGACACCGTTGACGGCAACAACGTGTTCGTCCCCAGCACCCAGGCGCGCGCGGGACGCGGTTTAGTCGATTCGAAGTGAACGACCTGATTCAGCGCGTGCACGCCGCTATCCGTGCGACCCGCACAGTAAATCGTGACCGGATGGTCAGCGACCTGGCTCAGACAATCTTCCAGCGTTTGCTGAATACTAGGGGCGTGGGATTGGCGCTGCCAACCAGAAAAGTGTCGGCCGTCGTATTGAACGCCTAAGGCGATTCTGGCCATCGAGAAGCAATTGGTTTCGCAACAAACGAGTATGCGGCGCTAGTGAGGCACAGAAGAAAAATGCAACGGGGGTAGCCCCAATCGCAAACGTCTAAGAAATACGAAGCAGATGTTTCAACCAAGCAATTAACTTATCTGGTCAATCAATCTTTGCGCTTCTACTTTTTGTTCGTCCGTGCCGTCGCGAGCGACTTCGTCCAAGATTGACCGAGCGCCGTCGGTATCACCGAGTTCGATGTAGGCTTTGGCCAGATTGAGCTTCGTGTCAGTTTCGCTAGCGTCTCCACCGCCTTCCCCATCCAACACAAGCGTTTGCTCAACGTCCTCTAGATCGCCTTCCTCTGCAAGGTCGCTGCCAGCTTCGATGCCAATCGTGTCATCCATATCGAGATCGATATCCATTTCATCATCGAGCGAGGCCTCTAAATCTTTATCCGACGAATCCATGTCGAGTTCCAGCTCAGCCATACTGTCTTCCATTGATTTGGTTAAATCTTCGAGGGATTCATCTTCGGTAGACGACTTCGGTAATTCCAAAGTCTCATCTACGACAATAGAATCCATGTCGCTCGTATCTTCTAAAGCCAAATCAAAATCTATCGCCGCGTCTTCTCCCGGCGCGTCGTCGCTAGTCTCGGTAAGCTCATCGAGTTCGGTAGATTGCAGCGATAAATCAAAATCAACGGTATCGTCAGCCGCAGACGCCGGTTCGTCGCTGGCACCAAGTTTGACCGTCGGGTGTTCAGCGATGTTCGACGAATCAGCGACGTCATCGAGCGAGCCAATTTCGAAATCCAAAGTGTCGTCATCAGTACCATCGCTCGTGAGGTTAAGCGCATCGTCGTCAGTGGCGTTGCCGCTGGTATCGGAAAAAACATCGGCGACGGTTTCGCTGATGTCAAAGTCAACGGTATTTTCCTCAGCTTCAGCGTTCAGCCCATCAAGCGTTCCTGGCGAGGTGACGTTAAGTACGTCCGTATCGTCAGCGCCGCTTAAATCACCCGTTTTCGTCACATCTAAAAGGTCGGCTTCATTGGTGTCGGCTGGCGTGGTGAGGTCCAGCGGATCGTCATCGGTCAACGACAGATCTACACCTGCCTGAGTGATATCGATCAACGAGTCGGCGTCATCATCGACCTTCTCGGTCATATCGAAAATTTCATCACCAGTGATGTCATCAAGCTCAGCTGATTCAGTTGTGAGTTCCAACAGCTCATCGGCATCAGAAGGCGCATCAGACGTTGCTGTTAAATCGAGGACGTCGTCAGCGTCATTCGCATCGGCGGTCAGGTCAAATACCGTATCGGAGGCCTCTGGTGATTCCGTCGTCGCGGTCAAATCGAGAACATCGCCGTCGGAAGCATCTGCGGTTGCAGTGAGATCAAGCACATCGCCGTCAGAGGCGTCTGCTGTGGCAGTCAGATCCAACACGTCGTCGCCCGCATCGGCCGTATCCGTGAGATCAAACATTTCGTCCGCGGTAGCTTCTGGCTCCACTTGAGTTTCGCCCAAATCGAGCAAATCAGCCGTATCCGCCACATCCGCATCAGCAGTATCAGTGGCCGTGAGATCTAGCAGCTCTTCATCAGTTGTCGTCGCGAGATTAAGGTCAACGGTACCGTCAACTTCGATAGAGTCATCATCTTCCGACAGATTGAAATCGACGGGGCCTACTTCATCATCAAGCTCCTGCAAGCCAACCGCGGTAGATTCCAATGAGCCTTGCGCATCAGGGCCCATCGAGATGGTTTCTCCGCCGCTACCTGTCATATCGAGGCCGCTGTCTTCCGTTTCTGAGGTAATGTCGACGAAGGCTTTCATACTGCCCGTGTCGGCCGCGCCAAGCTCGCCGCCACCTTCAGAAAACAAGGCGCGGTCGGGTGATATCTCTCCCCACATCGCGAGCGCGCTTTGCCACATAGGATCATCTTCGCCCACCGCGTCTAATAAATTACGCGCTTCTGCTTCGTACGCAGCTTGATCGTTCGAAGAGTAGAACACTTCGAGTAATCGCAATCTGAGTCGGGGATCGTCCGGATTTTCAGCGATGACTTTGCGAACGAGTTCCTCAGCTTGATCGAAACGTTCGTAAGCAAGATACACGTTGACTTCTTCTAGCGGGTCTTCTTCTTCCTCAGCTTGTGGCGCTTCTACAGCAGCTTGTAGATCGTCCGATGTTGCCTCGAGCGTGTCTTCGAATGAATCGGAGATAGATTCCGCATTGGCTTCGATCGTATCTTTTTCGAATTCGTTTACTGTGGCGTCCGCATCATCGTCGACGTCAGCTAGCGTTTCGTCTAGCGCTTCAACCTTGGCTTTTTCGTGACTAGGGGTCGGCATTTCACGTTCGCGCCCGCCAATTAGTCGCTTAAGGATCCAGCCGATTAGCAACAGCAGTAGCACGCCGATCGCGGCGAGGATACCCAGTACGCCGCCAGGCATCATTTCAGCGATATGAGGCGGAATGAACTTCGAAGCGAAGCCGATGATACCGCCAGCTTCGGGTGATTCCTCAACCGCTGGTGCCTCAGTTTCCGCCGTGTCGGCAACTTCCGTTACGTCCTCGGCTGGCGCTTCGTCTTCAGCAACTGGTTCCTCTACGATCGGTTCTTCAGTAGGCTCTTGTTCGGTCTCGTCCATCGCCGGTTGTTCATCGGCAATTTCTTCTTCCGCAACATCGTCTTCAACTGCGGCGATTGGCTCGTCGGTCATGCCATCGTCAATCTCACCGCCGTCTACCGCATCGGTAGCACTGGTCGCTTCTGCGATCTCGACGCCGAGTTCCTGCAAGCGCGCTTGCAGCGCAGCCAACTCTTCGTCTTTTATTTCAACCTGGCGCTGCATCAGCTCGATGATTTCGTCCGCCTCGGTAATTTTTGCTAGCAGCTCAGCATTCTCTTGTGTCTTAGCATCGAGCTGTTCCTGCAGCAGGGAAGCATTCCCATCAGAGCCACCGCCCACCCCACTACTATCGCTGTCGTCGGGCGCCACCAATTCCAATCGGGCGTCATCGCTACCAGTCGCATCTGCAGAGGCGGCATCGGCGCTACTTGAGTCGCTACTGTCGGCAACGATATCGTCGCTGCCCAGCGGTTGCTCGGCGACTGATTGCGCCGCGCCTTGTCGGTAGTTATTCCAGGCTTGATGGTGTTGTTGCGCCTGCTGAACGGCATCCGTGTGAGAAAGAGAAGCTAGTTCGTCGCGGGTTGGCATGCGCAAAATTGCGCCGCGTTTCAACACATTAATATTGTTACTGCCAAATGCCTCGGGGTTCGCCAAAAATAACGCCATCATCATCTGCTGAACGGAAACGTCAGCAGGTCGATGCGCGTCGGCCAGACGCCATAACGTATCATTGGCCGCAACCGGGCCAATTGTTTCTCCTCCTGAATATGTCGGCGGCGAATACTCCGCAACCGGTGGCGGACTTGGCGGTGGTGAGGGTCTTGGTGCTGGTAAGGGTTCTGTTACTGCCGGCGCCGGTTCCGGTGGCAATGGCTGTGGTGCGGTGGTTGCCGCTTGCTGTTTACGTACCGGGTCATACAAAGGGGGGTCAAGTAGCACAGTGTACTCGCGTACCATGCGCCCGTTTGCCCAATTCAATTCAATGAGGAAATTTAGATACGGTTCCTTGATCGGTTGTTGCGATGTAATTTGTGTG
>JBCCFA010000043.1:0-15668 GCA_039029975.1 Pseudomonadota bacterium | reverse complement strand
GTTATCCGCAAGTCTGGCCGCAGTCAGTCAATTGTCGGTACCGCTAATTGCGGCGCTTGGCGGGGTTGTGTTTGTTAACGAAGCACTAAACCTTCGCTTAGTGTTAGCTGCGCTGATGATACTCGGCGGCATAGCGCTTGTGATATACCAAACGAATCGCGCGCTAACGAAAACGCAATGAAGGGGAGGATTGAATGGGCAAGCAAGGTCGACTAACGGTAAACAACTACCAGGGAACGATGCCGGTTACCGGCGAAGCGGCACAGAAGCCGCCGTATTTTTATCGCAACATGGAAATGATGTTCTTCCTGTACAAGACCGATCCGGAGGCCGCGCTCGAATGGTTACCCGACGCACTCGAGTTGGACGAGCCTGCGCTTATCACCATTATTTTTGCTTACTACGGGTGGTCAACATTTGGCCCGTACCATGAGGCAATGATGTCGATTCGCGCGCGACTGAATGGTGAAGTGGTGAGTTACTACCCCGCATTATTTACCGATCAAGAAGCACCGTTAATTGGTGGTCGTGAAATTTGGGGGTTCGCGAAAAAGCTTGCAAAAATCGAAGTCAAACACGAAAGCGAAGTCATGATGGGCAGTGTAGAGAGACCCACAGGCAACCGTTTAATGACAGGCACGATGCGCAATGTGACCGCGGTGGCGCCTGAAGACTTCGTGCTTACCCCAAGCGTGTCACTGCGCATGATTCCTTCTGCGAGCGGCGAGGGACCACCAGCGCTAGCAGAATTGATCGGTAGTTCGTTAGCGCTAAAGCCGCATATTGGGGCGAACGGCATTCCCCATATTTGGACCGGGCCTGGTTCTGTTCACTATGATTGCCCGTCAGAGATTGACCCCTGGTACAAAATGCCGGTGCTTGAAAATGTAGGCTGTTACTCAGGCATTTTTGATGCCGAACTTTGTGCCGGCAAGGTTTTAGTTACATTGTAGCGACGGAAAGTTAGGCATTTATCTGGTTATTTGCGGGCGTTGAGCTGGCGGCAAGGGGCTGCGGTAGGATTGCCCTTCGGTCGCGACATCAAACGCAGCGGTGGCCGCTGTAAGTAAACTCGGATCGGTGAGAATATCTATCCCAGTTAAGGCCATAACCTTTGCGGCGGTATGCGCGGCTTTGCTCGCGTCAGGCAGGCCTGCTGACGCCGCAACCGCCCAACTATGCCAAGGGATTCCGGCGCCTGCCATCGCTACTTGGATGCTAACAGTCGGCGCGATCCAGCTAATTTCTGCCACATCAGTTGACCCGCCCTTACTTGGTTGTGCCGTATCTGCCAGTGCTTCAAAGTCATTGCTAATACCGAGCGGTTCTTTGCCAAACCTGATTTGCAAACGTTTGGCAAATTCTTGTGAATTCGGTTCATAGGTAGGTAAGCCAACGCGCTGGAAATTTTTCCACGCCGCCTCTTGGAGTGGTCGGTTAAGCAGCATTGCGTGAACGCCGGTATTTAGAGTGACTTTGTGATCGGTTTGCGTCGCTAATGCTGCACCTTTGGCAATGTCTAATATCCAGGCGTAATGCGCATCGACCTTTTCCCGATTGATGTCTCTTACGTAATACCAAGCGCGCGCATAGTCGGGAACCACGTTGGGCACTTTGCCGCCATGCTCAATCACATAATGGATGCGTGCCGTGGGTTCGATATGCTCGCGCATAAGATTAATACCGTAGTTGGCGTGTTCTAAGGCATCCAAGGCGCTACGCCCGTTCCATGGGTCGTAGGCGCCATGTGCCGGCTTGCCAAAAAATTCCAGTGTGAAATTGTTCATCGCCTGGCCGGGATGATTTTTTACGGTGTTGCGAATCGAAGGATGCCAGTCAAGCGCAGCATCCAGGTCATCAAATAAACCGGCCTTAGCCATGTAAACTTTACCGACCAAAGTCTCCTCGGCGGGCGTGCCGTACAGGCGGACCGTGCCTCGCAGATCATGTGTCTGCATGGCAGTCTTTAGCGCGACCGCCGCACCGATTGAACCAGCACCAAAGATGTTGTGCCCGCATCCATGCCCATCAGGGTGTTCGTCTTTTCGGCTCACTTTTTCCGGAACTACCTCATTACCCAAGCCGGGTAGCGCGTCAAATTCTGCGACGATACCAATGATGGGGTGACCCGCCCCCCATTCAGCGATAAATGCCGTCGGCATGTCCGCTACATTTCTTTCAACGCGAAATTCCTGCGCTTGAATATAGTTTGCTAAAGCCTCAGACGACCGTGTTTCGTGCAGTGCTAGTTCCGCGTACTGCCAAACTTCGAGCGCGAGTTGCGTAATGTCATTGGCGATTTCATCAACCCGTTCAAGTGCCGTGGTCTTGCTCGCTTCTATTTGTTCGACAGCACCTGCGCTCAACGAAATAGCGAAACTAGTGAGGATAAACAACGCTGCCTTCACTTGATAACGTCGAATTCTTTTCAACACGAGCCCCTTATTAGACGTTTAAAAGATGGTTCAGTAAGCGGAATGTAGGACATCGATTACATCTTCCACTGATTGTACCGGCCGCGGGTTGGAGGCAACGATAAGGTCTTCCAATGCGTCTTTTGCAAGGGCTGGAAAGTCCTCTTTCGTAACACCAACGTCTCGCAAGCGGGAAGGTAGCTCCAAGTCCAAGACGAGGTTTTTTACCGCTTCGCGCCCCAATTCGCTGGCGCTTTCTGTGCTAAGGCCGGCGAGGTCGTGGCCAAAAATTTCAGCTAACCACGCTTGTCGATCACCGACGTAATCGCGATTAAAGTTCATTGTGGGGTACATCATGACGCAAGAAGTTACCCCGTGAGCAACGTCATTGCGGGCACCAAGTTGATGACCGATGCCATGGCTTAGGCCAAGGCCCACGTTGGCCAGACCGCAAACCGACATCCAGGCGGCCACGTGTGCTTGCGTTCTTGCAACCATGTCTTCTGGGTTCGCCTTACATTCGCGAAGATAGCGATTGAGCATGTTCAAACTTCGCGCGGCTAAGGCGTCCGTGAACGGGTGTGATGTCGTTGAACAAATTGCTTCAATACAGTGGTCAACCGAACGCATGCCGGTAGACAACCACAACCATTCCGGCGTCGCGATTGTTAAATCCGCATCTAAAAACACCGCCTTTGCTGCAAGCTTTTTGTCGATATAGAGATCTTTCACTTTGCGGACGCTGTCGGTTACGCCGGCGAAATGGGTAAATTCACCTCCCGATAAAGTGGTCGACACGGCAAACATCGGTAATGTCTCACCCGAGAGTACCGGAATTTCGATGTGATCGGGATACTCAAATTTCACCCGATAACGATCAAAGTCATCAACATGTTCGATGCCCTCGGCGAGCCCCATTAGAATAGCTTTCCCCGTGTCGTTCGGGGTGCCGCCGCCGAAGCTCACAATGCCGTCGGCGTTTAGATTGCGGGCCTGATTGAGGCCACCAAGCACTGATTCTCGATGAACATGTTGTTGGGTGTCGGTGTAAACGCCCGCAATTCGGCCATTTGCCGCAGCCAATACCTGCCCAACAAGGTCAGTCTTATTCGCCAGCGTTTTGCCGGTGACCAATAAGGCTCGTTCGACATTAGCTTCTGCGAGACGCGAACCGAGGTCTCTAATCGCCTGCTGCCCATAGAAAACGTCTTCAATTGGCAGCAAGGTGAATCTCCCCTGCAGTGCGGTTTTGGCCACTTCGTACATAAGCTCTCTCTATTGTTTTGGTGCGCGTGTTGCAACCTTACCTCGCGTTAAATCGAAGCGCTAGCAGTGCCTAAGCAGCGCAAAAGCACCGAATTTACTGGGCAGTTGCTAATACCCTGAACCTAATCACTAAAAATTGACACTTCCGGTGTGACAATCGTCACATTCTTGACTACGCTTATTCGAGTGTCAGGCAAGACACCGGGCTAAGCCAACCCCGGAATTAAAATTTAAAGACGGTTTAAAAAAATCGCAAAAGTTTTAAGACAAATTGGCGAAATAAAATAAGTTCGAGCGCAAGATTATCCACCTCGTGTGGAACATTAGAAGCCCAACAGCGTTAGCCCTTCCGGATTCAGCATCGGCAATCGGCTCATTCTCCTTGGGATCAAGCAATCTTGCAGTATCGACCGCACCGGTCTCGATCGGTGTTTGTATGAAAACGACGAATGCTGAGCATCTGGTGTTTTTTTATTCGGCACCCGTTGCCGCCCTCGGAGGGTAGGAATTGCAACCACACGCAGTTGATAGCAGGGCTTCTCGCGCACACGGGGAGGCACGCACAATACTCGTCGCTGATGATGATCCAAATACTCGCCTATCAATCGCTGGATTACTCGAAAGCGAAGGCTATCAAATTGTCCAAGCGGAACGAGGGGAAAAATGCCTGTTCCTCTCGATGGAAAAATCCATCGATGCATTCTTGATCGACCTGGACATGCCCGGTTTGGACGGCGCCGATCTATGTCGTCGACTGCGTGCTATGGAGCGACACAAACTGTCACCGATAATTTGTTTAACAGACACCGATGACGATGCGGCGGTCAATCGTGCCTTCTCGTCGGGCGCCGATGATTTCGTCAACAAGCCAGTAAATTCGACAATCTTGAAAGCGCGGCTCACCGGGCATTTGCAGAAACAAGACTACATGCAAGAGATGGAGCGGGTGCGAACGAATTTGAACCGCTACATCTCCCGTCGCACGCAAACGATGGTCGCTGCTTATTCCATCACGGGCGTTTTGCCCACGCCTGAAGAACAAGACTTGTGTGTCCTGTTTTCCGATGTTCGTGGCTTTACCCAAATGAGCCAGGAATTACAGCCGGCCAACCTGTTTAACGTGCTCAGTAACCACCTAGGCATGCAGGTCGACTGCGTTTATCGCCACGGCGGCTACATTGATAAATTCGCCGGCGATGGCATCATGGCGGTATTCGATTCGGACGATCGGGTCGCCGAGGCTTGTGCGTGTGCCTTAGAAATCATTGCGCAGACTCAGCAAGACAATCAGCAAAAAGCTGAACGAGCACTCGAACTTGGTATCGGCATTCATGCCGGCACCGCGCTGGTGGGTAACATCGGTTCTGATAAGCATCTAGATTACTCTGTGATTGGTGAAACCGTAAACCTGGCAGCTCGCCTTTGCGGTTGCGCGGATCCAATGTCGATTGTTGTTTCGGAGCGGATTGCCGGCATAGCCCATCATCTTCAAGAATTCTCGTTTAGCGCCCCTTGGACCGTTTCAGTCCGAGGCGTTAAGAACCCCATTCCGGTTTACAATCTCGACGCAAACTAGCCGCCCCGGCCAAGTCTGATTCGACGCACCTTAATGTCGGGTGACCTCACCAATAGTTTCTTGTACTTCTAATGTTTTACCGGGACTCGCATGATGTGAGGCGATATACCAGCCAGTGTCGCCTTGCCAAAATGTATTAGTGGCGAATATCGGTGCGAAACTTTCGCTTCTTCCCACGATACTGAAGGTTTCGACCACCGCGCGGACGACGACCTGATTGGCGCGCTGTTCACTCAATAATTCGGTAGAAATTTTAGCCCCGTGAGGGGCGGCAAAAATTTCTATCCAGCTGGCGCGAATGGCGTCTAAATTTGTCAGGGCAGGCCCCATTGGGTGGATGCAAAGCACGGCCCCAACTGGTGACCATAAGGCCATCATGCCCTCCACATCGCCCATCTCAAAGGCGCGATAAAACGCGCGTTCCGCCAGCTCGGGGGATTCGCAGGTCAACGAGGGTTTGTCCCGCTGAGTTTGATCGCTTCGATCGAATTGAGTTACGGATAGCCTGCGTCGGCAAGTGCCGCGTCCAGCGAAGCGCTGTTATGGCCGGTGAGTACTTTATCGTCAATCGTGAGCGTTGGCACAGTCGCCGCGCCACCCGTTGCCGCTGTCAGTTGTTCGTATTTTTCCTGGTCATTATTCACGTCAATCTCAGTAAACGGGATGTCGCGCGCCTTGAGTTGATTGCGGACCAGCGTGCATGCTTCGCAGTTAGCCACCGCGAATAACGTAATTGGATGCGCCTTGGCAATTTCGTCTATCGAGACTTCTTCGTCTGCGGCTTTACGTACACCGCGAATTTCTTTTTCGCCTTTCTTGGTCCATCCCGCTGGGCAGCGTTCAGCGAAAGTGGTGTCGCCATTGGTATCTACACATTCGACGATGGTCACCGCGCCGCTGGTGGATGTCGCCAGAAGTAGCGCTAAACTCACGGCAGGTATGGTCACTACATTGCGGTTGATATACGTCATGTTGTCGATCCTTTCTCCATCCCGGGGCACCAATATACGGGTCTTTGCGACCCCCGTATTTGTTAAATTGAGTATAGCACTAGCGCCCATTTTGGTTGGTGAAAATAGCTGACAAACGCCGGTGCCAGCCCTTATAATAGGCGGCCGACCTGAATACAGGTTGAAATCCCAGAAATCCTCGTTTGATGTGTGAAGTTTTTCGCACTCTGAGTGAGTTTAGTGCCGTTAACAAAAGGCTAATTGGAGACTAGATCGCCGTCGAGGCGATCATCATTCGACGTCGTGCTCTGGGTGGTGAATCAAATGCGAAAGTGGCGGAATTGGTAGACGCGCTGGTTTTAGGTACCAGTGGGGCAACCCGTGAGAGTTCGAGTCTCTCCTTTCGCACCAACATCGATACGTTTCCCTATCGATAACTCAGCGCAATGATGCTTAGTTTGGTTAAATTCGTCCGCAAGATGGATTGAACGATCTGGCTTATCATTAGTGGGGAAAGATTACGTCGTCGAAATCGACTCATTTTGACGATAACGACAAAAACTTAGTGTAGCTCGAGAATTTTCCATGCAAGTTACAGTTGAATCTCCATCTAAATTGGAACGGAAACTCATCGTCGAAGTGCCTGAAGACGATATTAAAAGTCAGGTGAATTCTCGTCTGAAAGATCTCACCAAACGGGTCAAAGTAGACGGTTTCCGCCCTGGAAAAATACCTTTCACAGTGATGCAACAACGATTCGGCGCGCAGGTGCGTGAAGAAGTTGTGGGCGAGGTCCTGCGCCAGTCTTACGCTGAAGCGCTCACCGAGCAAGATTTAAGACCCGCCGGCGAACCGGTCATTGACCCTGTCGAAGCGAAAAAAGGCGAGGGCTTGAAATTCACTGCCGCGTTTGAGGTTTTTCCGGAAGTCCTATTAGGGCCGATCGAAGAGCTCGCAATCGAACGCCCCAGCTGTGACATTAGCGATGCCGATGTTGACAAGATGGTTGAAACATTACGCAACCAACACAAAAGCTTCGCCGAGGTTGACCGGGCAGGTGCGGACGGCGATCAGCTAACCATCGATTTTGTCGGGACAATCGATGGCGAGACATTTCAGGGCGGTGAGGCTGAAGGTTTTGAGCTGGAATTGGGCGCCGGTTTGATGATTGATGGCTTTGAAGACGGATTAATGGGCAAAAAAGCGGGCGATGACGTCAGCTTAGACTTGAATTTTCCAGAAAAGTACCAAAATGAAGAACTGGCGGGTAAACCCGTTAATTTCGCGATTTCGGTGAAAAAAGTCGCCGAACCCGCCTTACCGGCGCTGGATGAGGATTTTTTCAAGAATTTTGGTGTCGAAGAGGGTGGCGAAAGCGCATTTCGTGAGGAAATTCGCGAAAATATGGATCGCGAGCGCGAACGCGCGCTGAAGCAGAAACTGAGTCGTGATGCGCTCGATCAACTACATGACGCAAATACGCTAGACTTACCTAAATCGCTGGTAGATAGCGAAGTTCAGCGGATGCGTCAGCAAACTGCACAAAGCATGATGCAGCGTGGCATCGATCCAGCAAAAATGGGACTTGATGACAGCGAAGCGCTCACCGAAGCGGCTTCGAAAAGGGTTAAGCTCGGGCTATTAATGGCCGAAATGGTAAAGCAGGCAGAAATTAAGGCCGACCCAGCGAAGGTTCGAGAAACGATAGAAGGGATGGCGGCGAGTTATGAAGACTCGGCTGCCGTCGTGAAATGGTATTACGACGATCCGCAGCGCCTTCAAGAGATTGAGGCGATGTGCTTAGAGGAAGAAGCGGTGAACTGGATGGTTGAGCGCGCCCAGACGACGGACGTATCAATCTCGTTTGACGATCTCATGAATCCAGGGCAGACTGACGAATAGGTACAACAGGAGACCCAATGTCCCCAATGCACAACAACTCGGGTGCTGAGTACACCCAAGCACTAAATCTAGTGCCAATGGTCGTAGAGCAGTCCGCTCGTGGCGAACGCGCCTACGACATTTACTCACGCTTGCTCAAAGAGCGCGTTATCTTTTTGGTCGGCCCCGTTGAAGACAACGTCGCCAACCTCATTGTTGCCCAACTGCTGTTCCTAGAGTCCGAAAACCCGGACAAAGATATTAATCTCTACATTAATTCGCCCGGTGGATCGGTGTCAGCGGGCTTAGCGATATATGACACCATGCAGTTCATTAAGCCGGCCGTTAGCACCATGTGCGTTGGCCAGGCCGCCAGCATGGGTGCTTTGCTACTGTCTGGCGGTGCCGCGGGCAAACGCTTTTGTTTGCCCCATTCGCGGGTAATGATTCACCAACCTTTAGGTGGATTCCAGGGACAAGCCAGCGATATTGATATTCATGCGAAAGAAATATTGAAAGCGCGCGAACGCCTAAACCAGATATTGGCGAATCATACGGGTCAGTCGCTTGAACAAGTGGCGAAAGATACCGACCGTGACAACTTCATGAGCGCTGAAGATGCACAAAATTACGGTTTGATTGACGCGGTATTATCTGACCGCGGCGACGCGAGCAAATTATTTTCCGAGGATGGGTCGTCCGCCAACGACGATTAGGCGCGGAGATAGCAACAGATTACAGTGTTTACACTGCGGATAGTTCTCAACATCAAGCAGAGATAGATAAAGAGGCAAAGTTCGATGAGCGATGGGAAGAATTCAAAAGGCGATGGCGATCGGCTGCTGTATTGCTCTTTTTGTGGCAAGAGTCAGCACGAGGTACGCAAGCTCATTGCTGGCCCGTCGGTATTCATCTGTGATGAATGCGTAGAACTATGCAACGACATCATCCGCGAAGAGATACAGGAGAAGACCGGTTCTACGGGCGCGAGCAAACTCCCTATTCCGGTAGAAATCAACGAAATCCTTGACGAATACGTCATCGGTCAATCGCAAGCGAAAAAAATTCTTTCTGTTGCGGTATACAACCACTACAAGCGACTTGATTCCCGCGTAAAGCAAACCGATATTGAATTAGCCAAGAGCAACGTCTTGCTTATTGGCCCAACAGGTAGCGGTAAAACCTTACTGGCGGAAACCCTGGCTCGTTTACTCAACGTGCCTTTCACCATCGCCGATGCAACCACCTTAACCGAAGCCGGTTACGTGGGTGAGGATGTCGAGAACATTATTCAAAAGCTGCTGCAGAAGTGCGATTACGATGTCGAGAAAGCGCAGTCTGGGATTGTCTACATCGACGAAATAGACAAGATCTCACGCAAAGCCGACAACCCGTCGATTACCCGCGACGTTTCCGGCGAAGGTGTTCAACAGGCCTTACTTAAGCTGATTGAAGGAACAGTCGCCTCGGTCCCGCCACAAGGGGGTCGTAAGCATCCGCAACAAGAATTTTTACAAGTCGACACGGGCAACATTTTGTTTATCTGCGGCGGGGCGTTCGCGGGACTCGATAAAATTATTCGCGACCGTTCCGAAAAGGGTGGCATTGGTTTCTCCGCTGAAGTGAAGAGTAAAGAGGATAAGAAAACCACGGCGGAAATTTTGCACGGCGTGGAACCGGAAGACCTCATCCGTTACGGCTTAATACCGGAATTTGTCGGCCGTTTGCCCGTGGTGGCGGTGCTCGATGAACTAGAAGAGGCACAGCTGGTGCAAATTCTTATCGAACCGAAAAATGCATTAACGAAGCAATATGGACGCCTGTTCGAAATGGAAGGGTGCGAGCTTGAATTTCGGGAAGACGCGCTGCGCGCCGTTGCCAGAAAAGCAGTGGAACGCAAGACCGGTGCGCGCGGACTGCGTTCGATCATGGAGCAAAGCTTGCTCGATACCATGTATGAGCTGCCGTCTCTAGATAACGTGGCAAAAGTAGTCGTGGATGATGGTGCCATCAGTGGCGAGACAAAACCGCTAGTGATTTACGAAGGCGCCGAGATTCCGAAGGCGGCGCCCGATTAAGCGTGCCCCCATTGCGGCACGGGCCGGTGATACTTGGTGATCTCAGATAAGGCTCCTGTCTGTAGACATTGTTGCGATGCGCTGAACATCGGCGCGCCGGTCACTCCAAACTCCCTATCAAATCGTGATGTCCAAGCGATACACGGACGCACGATAAACCTTTATTTCAGAGATCAAAATCGATGAGCGAAACTACCAGCCTGGCCGTTTTACCGCTACGCGATGTCGTGGTTTATCCGCACATGGTGATTCCCTTGTTCGTTGGGCGTGAGAAATCAATCAAGGCGCTTGATTCGGCCATGGAAGATGGAAAGCAGATTCTATTAGTTACGCAGAAATCTGCGAGTGATGACAATCCGTCTCAAGATGACATCCATCGAGTCGGCACTGTCTCAAATATTCTGCAGCTACTTAAGCTGCCTGACGGCACGATCAAAGTCCTGGTTGAAGGTGTGCGTCGTGCAGAGATTGTCGAGTTCGTTGAAACTGACGATACCTTCTCCGCGGTCACTGCGCATCTGGAGCCGGAGCCGCTATCTGCACGTGAAGCGGAGGTCTTGACCCGATCGCTAATGGGTCAGTTCGATCAATACGTCAAACTAAACAAGAAAGTCCCGCCCGAAGTTATTTCTTCATTAACCAGCATCGATGAACCCTCGCGATTGGCCGACACCATTGCCGCCCATATGTCGATCAAGATTCACGAGAAGCAAGAAGTGCTTGAACTCATCGAAATTCGCGATCGCTTAGAGCACTTAATTGGGCTCATGGAAGCAGAAATTGATCTGCTACAGGTCGAGAAACGCTTGCGCGGACGCGTCAAGAAACAAATGGAGAAAAGCCAGCGTGAGTATTATCTGAATGAGCAAATGAAGGCGATTCAAAACGAGCTCGGCGAGTCGGAAGATGGTTCCAACGAGTTCGATGAACTGGCAGAGAAAATTGCTGAATCAGGTATGCATAAGGACGCGCGCGAAAAGGCCGAAGCAGAACTTAAAAAGCTGCGCATGATGTCACCCATGTCGGCAGAGGCAACCGTGGTTCGTAACTACATCGATTGGATCATCAGCGTACCTTGGAAGAAGCGTTCAAAAACGAGTTCAAATATCGCTAAGGCCGAAGAGATTTTGGATGCCGATCACTACGGCCTGGAAAAAGTGAAAGAGCGCATTATCGAATATCTCGCCGTGCAGCAGCGCGTGCGTAAAATGAAGGGGCCTATTCTGTGTCTGGTTGGTCCGCCTGGGGTTGGTAAAACCTCCTTGGGTCGCTCGATCGCCAGGGCAACCAAACGAAAATTTGTGCGCATGTCCCTAGGTGGCGTGCGTGATGAAGCGGAGATTCGTGGTCATCGCCGAACCTACGTTGGCTCGATGCCGGGCAAAATTGTCCAAAACATGGCGAAGGTGGAAACCCGCAATCCCTTATTCCTGCTTGATGAAGTCGACAAGATGGCCATGGATTTTCGCGGCGATCCAGCGTCGGCACTATTAGAAGTGCTCGATCCCGAACAAAACGATACGTTCGCCGATCACTATCTCGAAGTAGATTACGATTTGTCCGAAGTGATGTTTATCACCACTGCGAATAGCTTAAATATTCCCGCGCCTTTGTTAGACAGAATGGAAGTGATTCGTCTTGCCGGTTACACCGAAGACGAAAAGGTGAATATCGCTACTAAGTATCTTGTGCCGAAGCAAATGAAAAATAACGGGCTGAAAGAAGGCGAACTCAAAATTTCCGAGAGCGCCATTCAATCGGTGATTCGCTACTACACCCGTGAAGCGGGCGTGCGAAATCTGGAACGCGAAATTGCAACCATTTGCCGCAAGGCCGTTAAGAAAATTCTGGAAAGCGAAGACGGAAAAACTTTATCGGTAACACCGAAATCCGTTGAGAAGTTTCTCGGCATTCAAAAGTTTCGCTTTGGCTTAGCCGAAGAGGAAGACCGTGTTGGGCAAGTGACTGGTCTCGCGTGGACCGAAGTGGGTGGTGACTTGCTAACCATTGAGGCTGCGATCGTACCGGGTAAGGGTAAAGAGACCTACACCGGTCAATTGGGCGACGTGATGCAAGAATCGATTAAAGCCGCCATGACGGTGATTCGAAGTCGTGCTGCGTCTTTAGGGATCAAACCCGGTTTTTATCGCGACATCGATGTCCATTTTCACGTGCCCGAAGGGGCCACACCGAAAGACGGGCCGAGCGCTGGTGTCGGCATGTGTACGGCTTTGGTTTCAGCGCTAAGCAATATTCCGGTGAAATCGTCTGTCGCAATGACCGGCGAAATTACCCTGCGCGGCGAAGTTTTACCGATTGGTGGATTGAAAGAAAAATTACTGGCAGCATTGCGCGGCGGTATTAAAACGGTTTTGATACCTGTCGAAAACGAACGGGAACTCAAAGAAATACCGAACAACATTAAACAAGGATTAGATATCAAGCCAGTGCGATGGATTGATGAAGTCTTTTCGATAGCGCTGCAACATCTACCAGAACCACTTAGTCTGGATGACATTGAGAACGCTTCGACTCGCGACTCGAAAGACGACGAAGACGCCGATCAAATTAGGGCGCATTAACCCCTAATAGCGGGGTAATGTTGTAATTCTAAGCTCAGATCGGCGAAATATGCTTGAGTCGCTTGACGCTTTGAAGGCTCGCTTGGTATAAAACTGCTAAACGTCATCGGCATTTTTTAGCGGGGATAAGTGCAGACGTTCCGTTTACCAATACGGATAAGACACACCACTACTAATAAAGCACACACGTGCTGTTGGTTTCAAAGTTACTCGTATCGAGTACAGCACCTCGAAGGGGAATTCATCAATGAACAAAGCAGAACTGATTGAAGTTGTCGCTGAGTCGGCGGACTTGTCTAAGGCCGATGCAACACGCGCTGTTGATGCAATCACAGAAGCGATTGCCAACACACTAAAAAAAGACGAGCAAGTTTCGATTGTAGGTTTTGGCACATTCAGTTTGAGAAAGCGTGCGGCGCGTTCGGGTCGCAACCCGCGTACCGGCGAAACGATTCATATCGCGGCATCCAACGTGCCAGGATTTAAACCTGGAAAAGCCCTAAAGGATGCCGTAAACTGAGCCGCCCTTGAAAAAGGCCCCCCACGCTAAGTAGGGGCCGCTAGGGCATTGGGTGCTTAGCTCAGTTGGGAGAGCGTCGCTCTTACAAAGCGAAGGTCGGGGGTTCGAACCCCTCAGCACCCACCAAAACGCCGTATGGAGTGGTAGTTCAGTTGGTTAGAATACCGGCCTGTCACGCCGGGGGTCGCGGGTTCGAGTCCCGTCCACTCCGCCATCCTTAACGACTCATATCGCTTGCAGCGAGCCCCGCCATGCTATGCTGAATTAACCCGTTTGCCTGCGAAACATTTAGGTTTAATTCAGCTTGCAACCGATTGTTGTTAAAATCGCCCGCTTAGTCATCTTGTTGTTATTGGCATCTTTTTAGAAGGGTCTAACCATGTTGCAGCTCATTCGAGATCGCGCCCAAGGATTCGTTGTTGGTGTGATCGTATTGTTCATTTGCCTCACGTTCGCATTGTGGGGGATAGACGAGTACGTAGGTGCCGGGAGCGCGGTCGTCGTTGCTGAAGTAAACGGTGATGACGTTGAACTGAATGAGTTTCAGCGCATGTTTCAGCGCCTGCGTCAGCAAGCTCAAATGTTGTACGGCGAACGTTTCGACGAAGCACAGTGGACGGGTGAAGAAGCGAAACTTTCTACGCTGGAGCAAGTGGTTGATGAGCGAATCCTGTTGGAGCTGGCAACGGATTCGAACATGCGCGTTTCTGACCGTCAGGTATTCGAACAAATCCGTAATAACGATCAGTTCCAGGATGCTAACGGTAACTTCTCGCAACAAACCTACAGCACACTGGTGGGTTATATGGGTTTCTCGGAGGTTGGCTTCGAACAGCAGATGCGTCGTGATCTGCTGTTGAACCAGCTGCGCACCGGGATAGCGGGTAGTGCTTTTGTTACTGCCAAGGAAGCGCGCTTACTGCAACGAATACGCACTCAGAAACGCGATATCGGCTACGGTGTTGTCCCAATTAGCGAGTTTCGAAAAGACATCGAGCCCAGCGACGAAGAAGTGCAAACGTTTTTCGACGAAAATCCCGACAAATATCGAATTTCAGAGAAAGCGTCATTGGAGTACGTGTCACTATCGATTGAAAAATTGATGAAAGAAGTTGCCCCAGACGAACAAGATCTGCTCACCTACTATGAAGCCAATTCCGGCAATTACACCCAAGAAGAACGTCGCAATGCCAATCACATTTTGATCCAAGTAAAAAAAGATGCGCCCGATGACGAAGTAAATGCGGCGCTCTTAAGGGCAAATTTACTCAGAGTTCAAGCTACCGATAGCGAGACATCTTTCGAAGATTTAGCCAAAGAAAATTCTGATGATGTGGGTTCGCGTACCGAAGGTGGAGAAACCGGGTTGTTTGGTCGCGGGGTTATGGCGCCTGAATTTGAGGAAGCAGTGTTCTCTATGTCCGTGGGCGCAGTGAGCGAACCCATTCGCACTCAGTTCGGCTATCACATCATTCGTCTTAAAGAAATTGACGAAGGGGGATTGCAGTCATTCGACGAGGCCCGCCAAGACGTCGAGGAGCAATTTCGGCGCGAACAAGCGGAATCTATTTTCTACGAGCAGTCTGAACAATTAGCCGATCTCGCGTATGAACACCCAGAGAATTTAGAGCCTATTGCAGACGCGACCGGTCTTGAAATAAAAACAACCGAGCTAGCCGATCGAAATGAACTCGTTTTATCCGTACCTTTTCAGGTGGTCGAAGCCGCATTCTCGGATGAGGTTTTGAACGAGCGACTAACTAGTGAGCCCTTGGAAACGAGTGACGGCGACATTTATGTTGTGCGCGTGCAGGAGCACCAGCCGTTTAGGCCGGCTACGCTTGATGAAGTTCGCGATGACATTGTTGCGGAACTAACCAATCAACAAGCCCGAGCCGCGAGCACGGCGCTTGGCGAGAAGTTACTCGCCCGACTTGAAGCGGGCGAAGCGCCAACAGAGGTGTTGGCCGAACATGAAATCGAGTGGCGAGAACTGACCGAACAAGGGGCCGATTCCACGGAAGTAAACCGCGCGGTGCTTCGCGCCGCGCTCAAGGCAGAGACGCCCGCTGACGGCGAGGCAACGTTCATTGGCGTTGAATATGGTGTGGGCGATTATGCGCTAGTTAAAGTATCTAACGTGACTTACCCAGATGCAGGCGAATTGATTTCCGACGATGTGAAAGCCGTGCAAAATACCGTGACCCGGAACCGAGTGATTACCGACTGGCGAAATTTTGTTTCCGCCAATCGTGCCGATGCAGACGTGGAGTTGTATCCAGGTAATTTATAAAAAACCGAGCTTGCGGAACTGCCCGACCTAGGGTAAGCCAGTTGGGCGAACTATTCGATTGCCGCCATGCCCATAATGTTGAAACCGCAATCAACGTAGGTAATTTCG
>JBCCFA010000042.1:0-15726 GCA_039029975.1 Pseudomonadota bacterium | reverse complement strand
GGCGGATGCGCGAAAACGGTTGGACTTTTGAGCCTGCTGACGGAGTGATTCCCGATGCGGTCAATCAATTCGAAACCCTCCATCAAGTATATACAGAATCCGAACGGGCCTATTCAGGAAGGGTGACGGTGCCGGTATTATGGGATAAACAGTTAAAAACGATTGTAAACAACGAATCATCGGAAATTATTCGGATGTTCAATTCGGAGTTTTCCGAGGTTGGGGCGCGAACAGAAGACTATTATCCAGAGGAGCTTCGGCCCGAAATAGATAAGTTGAATGAACGTATCTACGACAAGGTAAATAACGGCGTGTACAAGGCGGGTTTCGCTACTAGACAAATTCCTTATGAGGAAGCCTGCGATGCTTTGTTTGAAACGCTAGATTGGTTAGAAGCACTACTTAGCGAGCGTCGATACGTCGCTGGCGATGTAATGACGGAAGCAGATATACGCCTATTCACGACTTTGCTTAGATTTGACTTGGTTTACTACGGACATTTCAAAACCAACAAAAAGCACATTTATGATTATGAGAATTTATGGGCTTTTACTAGAGAGCTTTATCAATTGGCCGAAGTAAAAAGCACGACAAACTTCGAGCATATAAAACGACATTATTACGAAAGCCAAATTACGATTAACCCGAGCGGTGTGTACCCCAAAGGGCCGATTATCGACTTTGAAAGCGCACACACTAGATAGACTTCAATAATGTATAAGGTAGCAGTACCCGAAACGAAGGCATTAAACGAAATCTACTACTACAAATGAGATTTAACATAATCATTATTGCGCGAACTAAATTGTAAGGCCAAAGTAGTAATGTCCGGTTTCTCCAAAGTACAAATGTCCGGTTCTCGGCATTTTACACTCGCAATCCTTACTCACCAGAACGAACGGGATTGCCATGACGGAGTTAGTGACATTGAGCAAGAAAGAACTCAACAGACTGGATGTGATTCAGCGGGTCGTCGCGCGGCGGATGACACAAGTTGAAGCCGCACAATATTTGGGCGTGACTGACCGGCAGATCAGGCGTTTAGTGGATGCCTATAAAACTGAGGGTGCCCAGGGCTTAGTTTCCGCAAAAGGTGGTAAACGGAGTAATCACCAGTTGGCCAGCGACCTGACGGATCGAGTCGTGGCGCTGATTGAGCAACATTACGCGGATTTCGGTCCAACCCTGGCTCATGAGAAGCTTGTTGAACGTCATGGTTTATTGCTATCGGTCGAAAGCGTCCGCCAATTGATGATTAACGCGGGACTATGGCAAACCCGTAAACAGCGAGCCAAGCGCGTTTATCAGCCTCGCTATCGTCGTGATTGCTTAGGCGAGCTCATTCAGATCGATGGCTCGTCACACCCCTGGTTTGAAGAACGCGGCGATAAATGCACCCTACTGGTGTTCATTGACGACGCCACGAGTACTCTCATGCACGCTCAATTCGTTTGTGAAGAAAGTACCTTTTCGTATTTCACAGCGACGCATGCTTATCTCGAGCGACATGGTAAGCCAGTCGCATTTTATAGCGACCAGCACTCAACTTTCCGGGTTAACAAAAAAGGCGCAACGACAGGCAACGGCATGACCCAATTTGGCCGAGCAATGCATGAACTCAACATCGACATCATTTGCGCCAATTCTTCACAGGCAAAAGGCCGTGTTGAACGTGCCAACAAAACACTTCAAGAACGTTTGGTCATAGAGTTACGTTTGGAGAATATTCATTCAATGGCGGCGGCAAACGCTTTTCTACCGCAATTTATCGATGACTATAACCGTCGATTTGCAAAGCCGCCTAAAAATGACAAAGACGTTCATCGACCCCTTAGTGAGCACAACCATCTTGACCGGCTATTGAGTTGGCAGGAACAACGAACCGTCTCGAACAGTTTAACGATTCAATATGACCGTGTTTTATTCCTTTTAGCGCCTACTGAGTTCAGTCGAGGATTGAAACGCCAGAAAGTGACCGTTTACGATTACCCTGACGGCCGCTTAGAGATTGGCTACGAAGGCCAGTTGCTCCCCTACACTGTTTTCGACAAAGTCAGTCAAGTTAACCAAGCGGAAATTGTAAGCAATAAACGATTAGGAAGCGCGTTAGCTTTTGCAAAGCAACGGCAAAAAAGCACGTCATATCAACGAAGTAAAGGCGCACCTCATCGCCAAGACCAAGGTCGCAATCTTTTTATCTAATCGATTTAAACCGGACATTTCTATTTGGGTTGAATTAGGACATTTGTATTTTGGGTAGACAAAATTTCACTTTTAACGAGTGACCGTTGCTGGCCGATTACGGCTGGTTTCAGATTTTCGGTTCGTATAGTTTGACAGTCTGCTTGTAGGACGCCGCTCCACATGAGCTGATACTGTCTGTGAGGTCAGATACCGACGATTACACCTATCTAAATATTGAGCGATCCTGCCCAACATGTTGACCCTCGCGCAGTACTGCAAACTCAGGAAAATCCTTTGATTCGGGTATGCCAAACTGGCTGTCGTGCACCAAGGTATGCGGGTAAATTTTCGGCCAAATTTGTTCGCGAAGAAAAATCTGGTCAATAATCCGCGTCCTAAGTTGCAACTGTTTTGTAAATCTCTCTATTGCCTCTGCCATGTTCGGTAACACTTTAGTCACACCGCCCCACATGCCAGCCAATATCAATTCCGTGTGTGTATAAAAATCTCGCATAACATGAAAATGCTTGCCGGAGTGACACCATTCGTCCACCGCCCCTCGTTCTCGAATATTTAACACGGCATCACAGTCTCGAATAATGAAGCGGCTTACTGTTGGATCATCCGCTGCTAAAAATCGCCAAAATAAGCCATCAAAGGCACGGTTAGGCGAAGGCATTTCGACAATTTCAGCGCCAAACGACCGCAGTTTGTCCGTAACAACAAGCGGTACTGATTGATCGACATAAAATCGACAACGCCAACTCGGATAGATATCCGGCGCGAGTTTAGCGTTTCTTATCGCGCCATCTAAATATTTAGCCTGCTTCCCCCACAAACTGAAGGCGATGATATTTTGCGGGGGGTTTTTCATCTCAAGCTTGGCCGCAGGCTTGTTTAGAGAAAGAACTCGTTCCGTTTTATTCACAACATTTGCGTGCTTCAGCTCTAGTGCTCGGCGACCATGCTGGTGGGCTAAAGACAAATCCCCTTTTTGTCCGGCCGCATGCGCCAATACATCACGAACTTCAAAATTCTCGGGATTTTGCTCTGCACATTGGGCAAGTAAATTAATCGCTGCATCCTGCTTGCCTAATTTCAACTGGCAAATGGCCAAATTTTTAACCACGTCCACATCGGACGCTTGGTAGCCAAAGACCTGAGTTAAGATAGTTTCGGCGGCAGCAATATCACCTAATTGGAATAGATAAAGGCCCAATAGATGCATGTCCTCGGAGCGTTCGGTTGCGTACCCCCCCAAGGAATTGATTAACTCAATCTGCACTTCTACCGCTTTTCGATATCTTCCTTCGTGCTGAAATGTCTGCGCCCGACGACGCAATTGGTCGGCTTGCTGCGGAGATATTGTTGTAGACATGAAAAACGACTTTATCGGGTACACGCATCAAAGAGAAAACAATACTACACTACTGACAACGGGGTATTCGTTTGTGAATTCATGATTTTAGCTAAAAACCGTTTAGACGTTGGTTGGCAATGCCAACGTGACGGTGATCTGCAAAACGCTGAAGAAATCTACCGCACCGTCGTGCGTGATTTTCCAAGCAGGGCCGACGCCTGGATTTATTTAGGCATGTCGCTTAATGACCAAGCGCGGTTTGACGAAGCATTAGCCGCCTACCAGCGTGCCTTACACATCGAGCCCGAAAATTTAAGCGCGCTCACGAATAGTGGGCTTACGCTCGGCATGCTCGGGCGACATGAGGCCGCCGTGGCCCAGCAACAAAAAGCCCTAAGCCTGTCGCCAGAATATGCCCGTGCCCATACAAACCTGGGTGTGCAATTACTTCGCTTAGGACAGGCTGGACCGGGCCGCGAAGCCTACAAGTGGCGCACTCAGACGGCAGTGTTCTCTCCGCCCACTTTGAAAGCGCCGTTCTGGGCGGGCGAAACGTTGAAAGATAATCATCTTGTCATTCACGGCGAGCAAGGGCTGGGCGATGAGGTTCAAACGGCGCGCTACGTGAACGAGGTCCTTAAGCTGACGGATCAGGTCACGTTGACCGCTAGCGAAAAATTGCTTCCGTTATTTGAACGGTCGTTTCCGAGGGCAAGAGTAGTAGCCCGCGATGGAGCGCCCCCCGGTTGCGATTTCCAAATCTGCGGCTTCGATCTAGCAAGCCATTTCGGCTTTGGCGACGACAAGCAATACCTGCGACCAGATCCGAAACGGGAGCGCGCCTGGTCCACTGATCTCGCGCACCTAAGCGGATTGAAGATTGGCATCTGCTGGACCGGAAATCCGCAAAACCCAATGAATTCCTTACGCTCTATTCCGCTACGAGACTTACTTAATGCGATTCAATTTGAGCATACCAGTTTAATTTCCCTGCAAGCGGCTCACGGTCTTGATGAGTTAGATCGAGCAGCAAAATCTACGGACGTCTATCGCCCGCTTGAGGCTGCCGGGGAACCAAGGTCAATCGATGACATGGCGGCATTAATCAGCGCTTTAGATCTCGTTATCACGTGCGATTCACTAACCGCCCACCTCGCCGCTGCCCTAGGCATAGAAACATGGTTATTAGTCGCAGAGGTCCCCGATTGGCGTTGGGGTATTAATGGTATTTATTCACCCTGGTACCGAAATATTCGTCTCTTTCGTCAAACGCGATGTCACGATTGGCAAGCAGTTTGCGCAAGCGTTAAACAGGCTGTTTTTAAACGGACTGCTGCGGGCTCGAAAAGCCAACGACAAGAATTTACATCGACCAACATTGATCGCGACACATGGCAGCAACATGTGCGTACCGTTACTGCTCGACACGGCCGTATTTCCTTCCTTGCTCAAGATAAATACATCGGCAATTCCTTAGATAAATATGGTGAATATTCAGAAGCCGAAGTTACATTGTTTCGCGAAATTGTGTCGTCCGGCCACACGGTAGTTGAGGCCGGTGCCAATATTGGCGCGCATACGATCGCGCTTGGCCAGCTTGTGGGTCCCACCGGTAAGGTTTTTGCGTTTGAACCGCAGCCCATCATTTTTGACTTATTGCAATCAAACATCATTGCCAACGACTTGCAACAGGTAGGCGCCGTACAACAAGGCATAGCCGACGCTCACTCGACTTTGCGGGTGCCGTTACTTGACATATCGATACCGAATAATTTTGGCGGCGTATCTCTAACCGACGATAGTCATACCGAAACGGTAACCGTGACAACAATCGATGCGCTTTCGCTTAGCGCCTGTGATTTCATCAAAGCCGATGTCGAAGGGATGGAAACCCAAGTACTGAAAGGCGCGATAGAAACAATAAAAAAATTCAATCCGCTTCTTTATTTAGAAAATGATCGCGCGGAAAACGCGAGGGAACTGGTTGGTTTGGTGAAGCAATTAGGTTATCAGGTTTTTGAGCATAAACCGTTGCTTTACCAGTCAAGCAATTTCTACGGCAACCCCAACAATGTATTTGGCAACATTGGTTCGCTGAACATCCTGTGCGTGCCATCTGGTCGGCGAATAAACACCAAAGGTTTGACCGAAATCTAGGTTAAGGCGCTACGTATTCGCGATAACTGCCAATCGATTCGTCAGCTATTCGCGCGCAAGACCGTGTATTCATCCTGACCAATGTGCCGCCCCGGAGGTAAATCGCAATAAGGCGGAAATGTCACGGATTTCTCGCTGGAGAAACAACTATCGTGAACAAGACAATGTTCGCGAATCAGCGGCCAGATTGCTTCATTCAAAAATACTTGGTCCATGATTCGCGAACGAATGTGGGTACGTTTGAATTCTTCGATAAGTTCTTCGATATTTTCTATCGCCCCGCTTACCCCGCCCCACATGCCGGCCATTATGAGATCGGTGTGGCTGTAATAGTCTCGCATGATGTGGAAATGTTTATCAGATCTTAACCATTCTTCCACTGCTACACATTCTTTTACGTTAATTACCGCGTCACAGTCGCGGATTAAAAATCGCGAAATTTTTTCATCGGAGGCAACATGAAAACGCCAAAATAGTCCATCATATAAGCTCGTGGAGGTCGGCATTCGTCGAATATCGGCGCCGCGGGCATCCAGTTTTTTAACGAATTGCTCGGGAACAGATCCGTCGATGTAATATCGGCATTGCCATAGCGGGTAAAGTTCTGCAGCTAATTCGCAGTTTCTGAGCGCGCCCCATAAGTAGCGCTCGTTACTGCCCCATAAGCTGAACGCAATGACATTTCCTTGCTTCTTCGCTCGATCAAACGCAGGCAACGGTGGCATCGATCGAGCTACGTCTTCCTGGCGATATATCGTATCTTTGATGGTTAGCGACAACTCGCCATATTTTTTTGTTTGCTTAATATCGCGCTTGCCCAAATAACAGCGCGTCAGTTGATCGGCCGCCATATAATTCCGATCATCGATTTCGAGCGCGCGCTTTAAATGAGGAAGCGCTTCGTCATGGCGGCGCAAATTGGTAAAAACCAGTCCGAGGATGGCGGACATCTCCGCGTGGTCTGGTTTTGCTTTAACGACGGGTAGTAGTACTTCTAATGCTTCGGTTGAGCGTTGCGCCGCAATAAGGAACAGAGCCAATTGACGATAATCGGATAGCAGAACCTCGCCGATTTCCTTCGCTTGGATGGCTATCGCAGCTCGCTGGGCTTCGATTGCGGCGTCGAATTCACCTACAAGGTATTGGTGGCGAGCAGTTTCGCGGTGAGAATCGGCAGTAGCCACTGGGCTATAGGTTCGCCTAAGAAACTGTCAGTAGTTTCTCGATTATTTCAGTCGCGGCGCATCATTCGCGCCGCTGACCGTAATCTCAACCCGCGAAGAACTCTTACCACCGTTGCCATCAACTACGGTATAGGCAAATGAATCGACTGCGGTATCGCCGGCCCCAAGTCGCTCGAATTGACCGTTCGGATCGTAACTGACCGTCCCGTTACTTAACGTCACCAGTCCGCTCGTGCCGGTAGTATCAACAGAATCGATCGTCAATGGATCCTGTTCTGGATCGCTATCGTTGGCAACGAGATCAAGCACGTTCGCACCATCATCTTCATCATACAGCGCGGTATCTTTCACCGCGCGCGGCGCGTCGTTGCCCCCGATGACAGTAATTGACACTTTAGCCACCTGCATACCACCGTCTCCGTCGGAAACGGTGTATTCAAACTCATCATTCACTTGCTGACCGGCTTTCAAGAAATCGAATTTCTGTCCCGGTGTATAGGTAACGGCAGACCCGTCAAATGTGACCGTACCAATGGTTGCCGCAGAATTTACCGCTCTAACGCTCAAGATAGTGTTCTCCGAGTCGGAATCATTCGCCAACACATTGATCGCACGTGGCTCGTCATCTTCGTTAAAGGTCGCAACGTCTGGCGCCGCATTCGGCATGTTATTTCTACCGATAATATCAATCGTTACGTCTGCGCTTGCTGACTGTCCATGCTTGTCTTTTACGGTATACGAGAAACTATCTTTCGCGCTATCTCCGTGAGTAAGGGTCGCAAAGGCGGCCCCAGGTTGGTAAAACACCGAACCGTTAATAAGCTTAACAATCCCGCGCGTATTGGCACTTTCAACACTCACGACGGCCAAGGTATGGCGTTCTGGATCGGAATCATTGGCGAGTAAGTTGACCGCGAGGGCGCCGCTATCCTCGTTAAAAGACGCGGCGTCTGCCCGCGCGATAGGCGCGTCGTTAACACCGGTGACGTTAACCGTCACAATGCCAGAAGCATCACCGCCGGCACCATCAGTGATAGTGTAAGTGAACGTATCGATAACGGTTTGCCCGTCGCTTAAGTGTTCGAATGCGCCGCGTGGGTCATAACGCACCTTGCCGATATCAAGCATCACTTTACCGACACTGTTTTGATCATTTAGATTCACAATTTCAAGCGTATTGCCGTCAGGATCTTCGTATCGACTCACTATGTCGATGAGGATTGGACCGTTATCTTCAGACACGCTGATCTCAGGACCCGCATGTAACACCGGTGTTGCAGAGCTATCACTCATTGGCGCACTGCGAGGAGCACGGCTGCCTGCCATTGTAGTAGCGGCGCTCGTCGTAGCAGTTGTTTTGGGCGGTAAAGAAACTGTTGCGGGTGGCGACGCAACGACAGGTGCTGGGGGTACCATCGGCTGTTTTGGCTGCGAGATCAAACTATCTGGTGAGGGCGCAGTACGCACCGGTTTTGGCTCGCCTGTGGGTTCTAGCAATTTGACGTCAAAGCCAGGACTCTGATTGGTATTTTTTTGTTCCCCTTTTGTGATGCCAATAATCGGCGATGGGGGCGCGCCGACCGACGCTTGCGGATTACTTTCCGGCAAGTCAGGTAATTCCGGTTGGATCCGCTTATTGGTTTCAACGTTGCCATCTAGTCCAGGCGGCACTTCGATCTCCGCGTCCAGCGATGCTAGTAACACAGCGCTCTTGTCTTGTAACCAATCTTCGTCGATACCAAAATCGGCCATTGCTTGCTGCCGCGTAACACTGGTGCTCACGGGGCTCAGTCCCTCTTCCACCGCGGCCGCCAAGGCGCTCGTTGATTCGTAACTATCTTGCCCCTGTAAGGCGTCCGAACCCATCGCTGCGTAAAGGCTAGCAAATGCACTTTCTAGATCTGCATGGGCGATATCGTATTTAGCTTCGGCAAGCAAGTTGTTCATTTCCTCGCGGATAACCGACTGTTCACTAACCGATTTGGTTGCCGCCGCAGCGCGTATTTGATCTAGTATGTCGTGCTGAGTATCACGGTACTCCGTCGCCGTGCCCAGTTCTTGGCGCGCGTGCTCATAGCGAGCGTAGGCCACATGAACCTGAGTCATAATAGCCATCGACAGGGCTAGCGTTCGCGCCCCTAAGACATCTGATTGCGCTTCGAGGGTCTTCTTAGTTGCCGGGTAACGGAAAATGTTAATCAAGTTCCAAGTGATGCGGTTACCGTATCCGAGCCAATTGTTGTTAAACAAAAACGTATTGCTACTGTAAGTTTTGCCGAAATCCAGATTAACACCGGGTAGTAATTCTAGGAGCTTAGCCTTGACCTCCTGCGACTGGATTCGTTTACGGTAGGCAATTTCTCGCATTTCTGAGCGATGCGCTAGCGCGATGTCTTCCATTTCCGTTGGCAAAAATGGCGGTTCTTTAGCCTCAGAGACGCTGTCTGGCACGACTAGCTCATAGTCTTGCCCAGGCGCCAAGTTCATCAACGCGGCGAGTTGAATCTTCGCCAGCGAGAGTTCGCGTTGCAATTCCTGCAGCTCACGCTTGATAGTAATCAGCTCGCGCTGGTACGTAAGGGGGGTAAGTGGTTTGTCTAATTTTTGCGCGATAATTTCTTTGGAATCGGCAATTGCGGTTTCAACCCGAGACAACAAAATGCCAAGTTGATCATTTAATCGATCGCTACTGACCGCCCGCCAGTAAGCGGTTTTCACGTCTTGTACGATTTGGTTCACGACTTTACGCCGTTCTTCATCCGCAATCAGCACCTGATCGGCCGCTTGCTGGGCGCGAAAGTAAGAAACACCAAAATCGAGTACGTTCCACGTTAAGTTGAGATTACCAGTGAGAACATCGCGCTCGGAAGCGGTTGATGCTTCAAGGGATTGGCGACCGGTAAATAGTGACCGACTTGAAGCGCCGGTGAAGTTGTTTCGTCCACGGAAATCGATATCGGCCACCAGCTCTGGCAACTGATCGTAGCGCGTTAGTTCGAGCTCTTTGGTCGCTAAAGTCCGCTCGGTAATCTCGAGCTGGAGGTCGAGGTTGTTACGAAGCGCCCTTGCGATCGCTTCGCTTAAATCAATGGGACCGTTGACAGCTTCCTGGGAATCGACAATTTCTTGCTTGCTGTCGTTACGTTGGGTTTGAAGTTCTTCATCCGTGAGCGGTACAGGGGTGACGGCACAACCGGTAACTAGGACCAACAAGGATATTCCGACCAACGGATATAGGCGGCTGGTATTCCAAGCCATATCTTGACTATTCCCCCGGCGGGTGCTCACTAGGCCACCCGTGAATTTAGCTTCGTATCAGCGGTCGCCAAGCGCCCCAAGCAGATCAGCGACTTCAGCCTCCTCAACCCCCTGTTGAGATGTGAGGCTCTCTGAGAACGGTATTATACCCGTAACTGCGGCTTCTGGTCGCGTTTCAAGCTCAGAAATTTCACCATTCCTGAGTTCCACCTCGATATAACGGATGATTTGGGTGCCGTCATTCAAATCGACGGATAATCGCAACTCAATTTTCTCTGCATCAACCGGAATATCACCTATCAACAAGCCCGAATCTGGGTCGAGTCGTAGCCACGACGGCAGTGATTCACCATTGGCTAGGTTCGCGGCATACGAATCCACGTCGATATTTGAACCTGTCTCATAATCTATATCGATATAAATGACGTGTTCTTGAACAAGCGACTCGATGACAAGCTGCGACTGAATCGCATCGCCCACAGAACCACCATCAACCGTGCCTAAACGTAACGGAAATTCCGAGGTGATCGATTCAGCGAGGCTGCCACCCAGTTCAGGGAGCCCTAGCCGTAAGCTAAAACCTTGTACTGATTGCGTTTCAAAGCCGTTTTCAAGGTTGGTGATGTTGGTCTGGATGAAATCACCAAAAACGCTTGGCGAAGCATTCCTAACCGCATCAAGCACCGCACCGTCGGCGCGCAGTGAATCAATGGAGTTAAGATCGCCGGCCGTTCGGACCGTATCTACGACCGCACCAGGCGCGCGTAGCGACGTTGGTGTGAGATCAGTGTCAATATCTTGACCGGCCGGCTCCGGCTGGCTCGGTAATAAAATCTCTTGAACTAAGACATCGCCATCACCGCTCGCAGAATCAGGATCGGGGTTGCCGTCGCCGCTACCGCCAACGCCACCCGATCCGCCACCTACTGGCGAAACGGTAATCGAGACCGTCGCAATATCGGTAGCGCCGCTTGTATCACTCACCCGATAGGTAAACGAATCAGTACCGACAAAGTCGGTGTTTGGCGTATAGACAAAGGTCCCATCGGCGGCGAGACTCAGGGTTCCATTGGATACGTTGGTGACGGGGGTTGGGTCGACGGTTAAGGAATCGCTTGCATCTGGATCGCCGTCATTATTCAGAATGGTGCCGGCCAGTGGCACATTCAGCGTTGTGTTCTCAGTTGTCGAGTAGGAATCGTTGGTTGCGACGGGTGCATCATTATCACCGTTAATCGTAATGCTCACGGTCGCAATGTCCGTGCCGCCGTTCCCGTCGGCTACGGTGTACTGGAAAGTATCTATTGCGGTTTCGCCAGCACCGAGATTTTCAAACTGGCCATTCGGATCATATGAGACAGTGCCGCCGCCTAAGCTAACGTTGCCAACGGTAGCGCTCGGGTCGACGCCAGCGACGGTCAAGGTATCGCCATCCGGGTCGGTATCATTGCCGACCAAGTTAAGTACGCTAGCGCCCTGATCTTCGCCGAACGTAGCGCCATCGTTTAGCGCAGTTGGCACGTCATTCTCACCTGTGATTGTTACCGTCACAGTTGTTATGTCGGTGCCACCGTTACCATCGTTGACTGTGTAGTCAAAAGTATCAATGGCAGTCTGACCAACCGCTAATGATTCAAATTGACCGTTCGGATCGTAGCTAAGCGTGCCACTTGCCAGTACGACGCTACCGGTCGTTCCCGCGGTATCGATCCCAGAAACGGTTAGCGTATCAGGATCTGCATCAAAGTCGTTAGCCACAACGTCAATAACCGACGCACTGTCATCCTCACCGAATGTCGCGTTGTCAACAACAGCGGTTGGCGGATTGTTGACACCGCTCGGTAACACATCAATCGTAACGGTTGCTGTATCGGTAGCACCATTACCATCTTCAAGTTCATAGACGAACGAATCTGTGCCGGTGAAACCTGGATCAGGAATGTAACTGAAGCTGCCATCGGTGTTTAATGTAAGCGTTCCGTTAGTTACATCAGTTACGGGCACGGGATTGGCCGTCAGCATATCCGACGTATCCGGGTCGGAGTCGTTCGTGAGAACCCCACCAGCGAGAGGTACATTTAAGGTCGTATTTTCAGACGTGGAATAAACGTCTGCGACTGCAGAAGGCGTGTCGTTGTCACCTGTGATGGTCACGTTGACCGTGGCCACATCTGTACCACCGTTACCATCAGCGACGGTATAAACAAACGTGTCTATCGCCGTCTCGCCGACCGCTAAGCTTTCAAACTGACCATTGGGGTCATACGCGACTGTGCTACCGGCCAAAGTGACAGTACCGATTGTACCTGTTGTATCGACCGCATCTACGGTTAGCGTGTCACTACCATCAGAATCTGTGTCGTTGCCGACCAAATTGAGAACACTGCCACCTTGGTCTTCCCCAAACGTTGCGTTGTCATCAATTGCCGTTGGCGCGTCATTGTCTCCAGTGATGGTGACATTGACCGTCGCGATATCGGTACCACCATTGCCGTCGGCGACGGTGTAGACAAAGGTATCAATGGCAGTCTCGCCATTGGCCAAGCTTTCGAATTGCCCGTTTGGATCATAGGAGACCGTGCCGCCGGCTAATGTCACGGTACCAGTCGTGCCCGTGGTATCCACCGCATCAACCGTTAAGGTATCGCTACCGTCTGGATCGGTGTCGTTACCAACTAAATTAAGAACACTGGAACCTTGATCTTCACCGAACGTCGCATTGTCATCGACTGCGGTTGGGGCATCGTTGTCACCGGTAATCGTGACGTTAACCGTTGCCACATCCGTGCCGCCGTTACCATCAGCAACGGTATACACAAACGTGTCGATGCCCGTTTCGCCGTTCGCCAGACTTTCGAATTGGCCGTTAGGATCGTAGGACACCGTGCCGCCTGCTAATGTCACCGTACCCGTTGTGCCCGTTGTATCTACCGCATCAACCGTCAAGGTATCGCTGCCATCGGGGTCAGTATCGTTGCCGACTAAGTCAAGAACGCTCGAGCCTTGATCTTCGCCGAATGTTGCGTTGTCGTCGGTTGCGGTCGGTGCATCATTGTCGCCCGTGATCGTGACGTTAACGGTTGCCACATCAGTACCACCATTGCCGTCGGCTACCGTGTATACGAAGGTATCAATGGCGGTCTCACCAGTCGCCAAGTTTTCAAACTGGCTATTTGGATCGTAAGAGACCGTACCGCCGGCTAAGGTAACAGTACCGGTCGTTGCTGTCGTATCGACCGCATCAACCGTTAGGGTATCGCTACCATCGGGATCGGTATCGTTGCCAACCAAGTCGAGAACACTGCTGCCTTGGTCTTCGCCGAAGGTCGCATTATCGTCATTCGCAGTGGGCGCGTCGTTGTCACCCGTGATCGTGACGTTCACTGTCGCCACATCCGTACCGCCGTTGCCATCAGCAACGGTGTACACAAATGTGTCTATCGCTGTTTCACCGTTGGCCAAGCTTTCGAACTGGCCGTTCGGGTCGTAAGACACTGTGCCGCCCGCCAAGGTAACCGTGCCGGTGGTGCCGGTCGTATCGACGACATCAACCGTTAACGTGTCACTACCATCTGGGTCTGTATCGTTACCAACCAGGTTAAGAACACTGCTGCCTTGGTCTTCACCAAATGTCGCGTTGTCATCCACTGCCGTCGGCGCATCGTTGTCGCCGGTGACGGTCACATTCACCGTCGCCACATCCGTGCCACCGTTGCCATCAGCCACCGTGTAGACGAAGGTATCAATAGCCGTTTCGCCATTCGCCAAGCTCTCAAACTGACCATTCGGATCGTAGGAGACGGTGCCGCCGGCCAGGGTCACGGTACCTGTGGTCCCTGTTGTATCAACGGCATCAACCGTTAAAGCATCGCTGCCGTCGGGATCGGTATCGTTACCGACGAGATCTAAAACGCTTGACCCTTGATCTTCGCCAAACGTGGCGTTGTCATCTGTTGCGGTTGGCGCATCGTTGTCGCCGGTGATGGTCACATTGACGGTCGCGACATCAGTCCCGCCGTTGCCATCGGCGACGGTGTAGACGAAAGTATCAATGGCGGTTTCGCCGTTGGCGAGACTTTCAAACTGACCGTTCGGATCGTAAGACACCGTGCCACCTGCTAGCGTGACTGTTCCTGTAGTGCCCGTCGTATCGACGGCATCTACGGTCAGCGTGTCGCTACCATCTGGATCGGTATCGTTACCAACGAGATTTAGAACACTGCTGCCTTGGTCTTCGCCAAACGTCGCGTTGTCATCAGTCGCCGTTGGGGCATCGTTGTCACCCGTGATCGTCACATTAACGGTCGCGACATCAGTCCCGCCGTTACCATCGGCTACTGTATAAACAAAGGTGTCTATCGCTGTTTCGCCAACTGCCAAATTCTCAAACTGTCCGTTCGGATCGTATGAGACCGTACCGCCCGCCAAGGTGACGGTGCCCGTTGTGCCCGTCGTATCAACAGCATCCAGACTTAGCGTATCGCTGCCATCAGGATCAGAGTCATTGCCTAAAAGGTTTAGAACGCTGCTACCTTGGTCTTCACTAAACGTCGCATTGTCATCGTTCGCAGTTGGGGCATCGTTGTCACCCGTGATAGTGACATTCACCGTTGCTACATCGGTACCGCCGTTGCCGTCAGCCACCGTGTAAACAAAAGTATCAATCGCGGTTTCGCCATTAGCGAGTGATTCAAACTGGCCATTCGGATCGTAAGCCACCGTGCCGCCGGCCAGGGAGACGGTGCCGGATGTGCCGGTCGTATCTACGGCATCTACCGTTAACGTGTCACTGCCATCTGGATCGGTATCGTTACCAACCAGATTTAATACGCTTGAGCCTTGATCTTCGCCAAAGGTCGCGTTGTCGTCGTTTGCCGTTGGCGCGTCGTTATCGCCGGTGATCGTGACATTCACTGTCGCGACATCGGTACCACCGTTACCGTCGGCTACTGTGTAGACAAACGTATCGATGGCGGTCTCGCCATTTGCCAAACTTTCGAACTGGCCATTTGGATCATACGACACCGTACCGCCCGCCAAGGTGACCGTACCCGTTGTGCCCGTTGAATCAACAGCATCCAGGGTCAGCGTATCGCTACCGTCAGGATCGGAGTCGTTACCTAACAGATCTAGAACACTGCTGCCTTGATCTTCGCCAAAGGTCGCGTTGTCATCCGTTGCGATCGGGGCATCATTGTCGCCAGTAATCGTGACATTGACGGTCGCGACATCCGTACCACCGTTACCATCGGCGACCGTATAGACAAATGTATCGATGGCAGTCTCGCCGTTGGCCAGACTTTCAAACTGACCATTAGGATCGTAAGCCACCGTACCGCCTGCCAAGGTGACTGTGCCGGTGGTGCCTGTCGTATCAACGGCACCCACCGTTAACATGTCACTGCCGTCTGGATCGGTATCGTTACCAACCAGATTTAATACGCTCGAGCCCTGATCTTCACCAAACGTCGCATTGTCATCATTCGCGGTCGGTGCATCGTTGTCGCCGGTGATGGTCACATTGACAGTCGCGACATCAGTCCCGCCGTTACCATCAGCAACGGTGTAGACAAACGTGTCTAT
>JBCCFA010000041.1:0-15740 GCA_039029975.1 Pseudomonadota bacterium | reverse complement strand
GGAAAAAGACATTTTAGAGCGTCACGCAATCAATTTGTGGAACAAAGATAAAGTCGCTGCGAGAACGCACGGGTATGTGGCTGATTTTCCGTCAATTTGGATTCGCTGTTGGCCTGCAAAGCGCAATGATTTGCGCTTTTGCCCGTTTCGGCGACATGGGATAATAGAAACTCAAACTCTTGGAATGCATCACATGGTGGAAGCTAACGCACCTGCAGATTTTGAGCAGGTCGATCGTGTATTGAAGACTCTGGACTGTGATATCGGCGCCTCCGAATGTCACGGCGTACTTTGCGGCATGTTGTGCAGCGCTAGAAATTTTCAAATCGATGGTTGGCTTGAGCACACATTAGGTTATTCCGGAGACGATGAATTACACGAACTGGCGGCAAGCCCGGTGATGTCTGCGTTGTTTAAAGAAACGCTCTCAAGTATTGATTCGGAAGAATTTTCTTTTGATTTACTATTGCCGGAGGACAAGCTGCCTCTGACGATTAGAATCGAAGCCTTGGGTGCTTGGTGTCGCGGGTTTCTGTCTGGGTTTGGTTTGAGCGACATGCAACAAATCAAAGATCTTAGTGAAGAAACGCAAGATTATCTTCGCGATCTTGGCGAAATTGGTAAGGTCGATCCCAAAGCGTTGGAAGAAGAAGGCAACGAACACGCCTTGTTCGAGGTTCAAGAGTACACTCGAGTCGGTGCGTTATTGTTGCGTGAAGAATTCAAAAATAGCAACACCGAATCCGCGCAAAATTCATCTGCATCAAAAAGCCCGTCTGTTCATTAGTTCTGCGTTTCAGTTTTAGGTTTCTACATGGAAAAAAGAGAATTTCAACGTCGTCGCAAGCGAGTAATGGATGTTGTAGATGTTGGCGGCATCGCAATCCAACCCACGGCGCCAGAAAAAGTTCGTAATCGCGATGTTTTTTTTCCGCACAGAGCGGACAGTGATTTCTATTACTTAACCGGTTTTCCTGAGCCGGAAGCTGTACTCGTGTTAGTGCCTGACCGACCGCAAGGTGAGTACTTACTGTTTTGCCGAGAGAGTAATCCTGACCAAGAGATTTGGCATGGGCGTCGCGCTGGCTTGGAGGGCGCTTGCGAGTTTTACGGCGCGGATGATGCGTTTCCAATTGAAGATTTAGAAGACATCTTACCGGGCCTGCTGGAAAACAAAGATCGTATTTATTACACCATGGGCCGCTACCCAGATTTTGATCAGCGCCTGGTGGGTTGGATCACGGATATTTCGGCGAAAGGCCGCGCGGGTATTCATGCGCCGGATCAATTCGTCTCTCTTGCTCACGTCTTACACGAGTCTCGACTATACAAAAGTCGACAAGAAGTTAAGGCGATGAAAAAAGCCGCCCAGATCGCAGCAGCCGGACACTGTCGTGCTATGCAAGTTTGCGAACCAGGCATGTATGAATACGAAATTGAAGCTGAGTTATTACACGCTTTCATGTGCCACGGCAGTCGATGGCCCGCTTATCCTAGCATCGTTGGCGGCGGCGCCAACGGTTGTATTTTGCATTACGTAGACAACGATCATCAGCTTAAAGACGGTGAACTGCTGTTGATTGACGCAGGCGCTGAATTCGATTGCTATGCGAGCGACATCACAAGAACGTTTCCGATAAACGGTAGTTTCAGCACAGAGCAAAGCGAGATTTATGAAATAGTTTTGCAAGCGCAGGAAGACGCGATCGCAGAGGTTCAACCTGGTAATACTTGGAATGAGCCGCATGAGGCTGCGGTGGAAACGATCACTCGAGGGCTAGTCGATTTGGGTTTGCTTAAAGGACGAGTTTCAAAATTAATTAAAGAAGAAGCTTACCGACCCTTTTACATGCACAAAACAGGTCACTGGCTTGGCATGGACGTACACGATGTTGGGGAATACAAGATTGGCGATGAATGGCGCACCTTCGAACCTGGCATGGTGACGACCATTGAACCGGGTATTTACCTTTCAGAATCGATTCGCGGACTACCGAAGCGATTCGCCAACATCGGTATTCGCATTGAAGACGATGTATTGGTGACGAAGACTGGTCACGAGGTGCTAACGTCCGATGTTCCGAAAGAAATCGACGAAGTTGAATCGCTCATGGCGAGCAGCATTCCCTGAGCAATAACAAGCTGTCGTTATGCTCGAATACGATTGCGCCATTGTTGGAGCTGGATTTGTCGGCGCGACACTAGCAATCGCTTTATCACGATCTGGCTATCGCGTAGTGGTGATTGATTCGCGCAGCCAGCTCTCAGCGGTTAATAGTGAAGACGCTCGCGGTATCGCCCTATCCCCAAGTTCCGTAGAAATTTTCGAACATCTCGATCTATGGTCTGGCTTAGCCGAACGGGCAACGCCGATCACGAAAATCAAGGTATCGGAACAAGGTGCTTTTGCGAGTGTCGATTTAAGCGCGGAAGAATTTGGGCTTAGCGTGCTAGCCCAAGTAGTGCCGGCCGATCATTTGCTCAGAACTATCGAAGGTCACATGCTCGGAGAGTGCAAAGTGCTGTGGCGAACGAGACTAGAGCGGTTCGATCTAGCGGACAATCGGGTTGCGATCACGGTTCGGGACGAAACTGAAGCCGAACACCAGCTAGTGGTGAAACTGCTGATTGGTGCAGACGGCGTTCGTTCCAAAGTTCGGCGGCTGAGCGGGATAAGCACCCAGAGCCGTCCGTACAATCAAAGCGCAGTGGTCGCGACCGTCGCCAGCGATGGTATAGAACCGGGTCTTGCTATAGAGCGATTTACCGCGAATGGCCCCCTGGCGGTATTACCATTGGCAGAAAAAAGACACGTCGTTGTTAGATGCTGTCTTGAACAAGATACAGAAGCTCTGATGGCATTAAGCGATGAGGAGTTTTTAGCTGACTTGGCTTGTCGGCTTGGGCGTCCAGTGGGCAACTTTTCCAATCCTAGCGCGCGACGTAACCATGCCCTCGTTTTATCGCAGGCAGAATCACTTATCGCTGAGCGAGTTGCTTTAGTTGGTGCCGCGGCTGTAACGATTCACCCCAATGCGGCCCAAGGTTTGAATTTGGGTCTACGTGATCTCGTCGAACTTTCGGTGTGTTTAGCGCCGGATGGCGATGCGGATTTGCATAATTTAGGTAACGATAACCAACTCAACCAGTATGCGTCGCGGCGGCGAGAAGATCACAAGCGAATCATTAAATTAACTGACACCCTCGCCCGTGGATTTTCAAGCGATCTATTTGGCTTGCGGCCGCTTAGAAGGTTCGGGCTATTGTTGGGTAAATTATCGCCAAGCTTACGCCGACTGATTATTCAACAAGGCGTTGGTCTAGGTCGAACCCGCGCTTTACCTTTTGCTAAGCACCCTAGCGCTATGGATGCGACGTGATTCAATCGGGCAAGCACTTTGATGCGGCCGTTATTGGTGGCGGTATTGTTGGCTTAACCAGCGCGCTCTCGCTGGCAGATCGTGGTATGCAAGTTGCGTTAGTTGATCCGCGAGGTGAGTTAGTCAGTTTACCGGTGCCGTTTGACACTCGCAGCTACGCGCTCACTGAATCCAGTATACGGGTTATGCAGCGTCTCGATGTTTGGGCATACACGCAAACCGAACGCAATGCGAACATTTCAAATATGTCGGTGTGGGATGGTTCAAGCGACGGAAAAATCGAGTTCAATCCACAGACTATCATGGCAAGTCGCTTTGGCGTCATTATCGAGCACAGCAATTTGTTGCACGCATTACAATTGAAAGCTCAGCAGACGACAGCAATAAAAAATTTTCCTCGAACCGTTAAAGCAACGCATTCAACCAACAACGCGCGGGAGTTGGTTTTTGATAATGACCAAACCTTAAGCGCCGAGTTTGTTGTTTGTGCCGATGGTGCGAGATCAATGATGCGTACGCTTTTGGGGCTCGATGCAGAAATTACCGATTATCAGCAAATAGCGGTGACTTGTAATGTAAAAACAACGCATGCCCACAATAACGTAGCAAGGCAAGTCTTTTTGAAATCTGGGCCACTTGCCTTGTTACCGCTTGCCGGGCCGAACGAATGCGCGGTTGTGTGGACGAACAGCGTTGATGAGCGTATCAACCTTAGTAGTATGTCTGACGTTCAGCTCGCTGAGAGAATCGCCGAGGCTTCCGACTACGTATTAGGCAATGTGAAAATAACCAGTCGCCGAAGTGATTTTCCACTGCAAAAAATGCATGTCTCAAATTATGATGCCGAGCGGGCTGTCCTAATTGGCGATGCGGCACATATCATTCATCCCTTGGCCGGCCAGGGTTTAAATCTAGGTATTATGGATGCCGCTGTGCTCGCCGAGCTTATTCCGGAGCGGGCAAAAATAAGTGCACGATCGGCTTCAAAGCTACGCCGCGCATTGCGCCATTTTTCCCGTCGCCGGCGCCACGACAACGGTTTAATGCTACAAATGACTGATGGACTCAACACTTTGTTTGCTCGTGACGAAGCCGTTGTGCGTTGGCTACGAGGCTTTGGCTTGAATTTGAGTACGAGAATTCCACCCTTAATGCGCCTGTTCGCCGAGCACGCCATTGGTCATGCGGGTGAATTACCGCCGCTTGCACGCGCGCTCGAGTTTGGAGAAACCTCATAGAAACACTATTCGAAACAAATATTTCGTCGCTCCCGCTGATTCAGCAAGGCAAGGTCCGAGACATCTATGCTGTAGACGACGAGCACATGTTAATTGTTACCACCGACAGGCTTTCCGCTTTCGACGTGGTGCTACCAGATCCGATTCCTGGGAAGGGGCAATTGCTTACGCAAATTTCTAATTTCTGGTTCCAACAGATGACGGACCTGATTCCCAATCATTTAACCGCGCAAAGTCTGGTCGAATATCTGACCGAACAAGAATGCGAGTTCGTCAAAGATCGCGCAATCATTGTTCGTAAATTAAAACCTCTACCGGTTGAGGCCATCGTTCGTGGTTATCTGATTGGATCTGGATGGAAAGACTATCAGCGCGATAACAAAGTTTGTGGCGTGCCGCTGCCACCTGGAATGAAAATGGCGCAACAGCTTGCGGAACCAATTTACACGCCATCGACCAAAGCAGCGGTTGGCGACCACGATATCAATATCGATTTTGCTGAGACCGAGAATCTAGTGGGTGCTGAATTAGCAGCAAAGATTCGCGACGTATCGATTGAAATATACCAACGCGCTGCGGCCTACGCACTTGATAGGGGCATTATTATTGCTGACACGAAGTTTGAATTTGGATTAGACGCCGAAGAAAATTTAGTGCTGATCGATGAAGTATTGACGCCGGACTCGTCGCGATTCTGGCCGACGGCAGATTATGCGATTGGTATAAGTCCACCGAGTTACGACAAGCAAATTATTCGCGACTATCTAGAAACGCTTGATTGGGATAAAACCCCGCCGGGGCCGAAATTGCCAGCGGAAGTGATTGAACGAACAAGAATGCGTTATCAAGAAGCGTTTCAGAAACTCACCGCTTGATAGGGACAGCGCCACAAAACAACTTTAACCAACGTGTTCGATAAAATTTCCGACGGTGACGATTTTCATGCCGTTGGTGCCGCCGGAATCTCCCAATAAGTCTCCTTTGGTAAGAATAACTTCATCGCCATCAGTTACCACGGTGCGGCTGCGCAATAATTCTAAGACTTCTTTCGTTACCTCAGCGAATGGCACGCTGGTGGCGTCAAACCTAATCGGCGATACCCCTCGGTACAGGGTGACCTTTCTGAGCGTATCGATATGGGGTGATAAGGCGAATATTGGAATGTCCGTGCGAATGCGCGACATCCATTTCGGCGTAGCGCCAGATTCGGTTAGCGCCGCGATTGCTTTAACGCCGCGTCGATTACCGCAATAAATGGCTGACATGGCGATGGCTTGATCAACTCGGTCGAATTCGGCATCGAGCTTTAAATCCACTTTATTTTCCGGCCACTGTCGTTCTGCGTCTGCACAAATTTTTGCCATGGCCTCGACCGTTTTGATGGGGTGTTTGCCAATGCTGGTTTCCCCAGACAACATTACGGCGTCGGTCCCGTCTAATACCGCGTTCGCCACGTCGAACACCTCGGCGCGAGTGGGCAATGGATTTTCTATCATCGAATCCATCATTTGCGTCGCGGTGATCACTACGCGATGACAGCGTCTAGCAAGGTCAATTAGTTGTTTCTGCACGGGCGGCAGCCTAGAGTCGCCAATTTCAACGCCAAGATCTCCGCGCGCGATCATAATGCCGTCTGATGCCATCACAATCTCTTCAGCGTTCTCCACCGCTTCGGCGCGTTCGATTTTCGCGATAATACCGGTGGTAGCGCCTTCTTTTCGAATTAAGCGCCGTGCTTCTTCAATGTCTTTTGCGGAGCGCGGAAAAGACACTGCGATATAGTCCGCGCCCAGACTGATAGCGTGTTTTAAATCGGTACGATCTTTCCGAGTCAATGATTTTGCCGACAGTCCCCCGCCTTCGAGATTGATACCTTTGTTATCGGACAGCTCGCCGCCCAACAACACAACAGTTTCGATGGCATTGCCGTCGATCTTCTCTACTTGCAAGATGATGCGACCATCGTCTACCAGCAAATTGTCCCCGCGCTTTACGTCTTTGGCGAGCGACTTATAGGTAACACCAACATGACTTTCATCGCCGGCTTTAGAAGGTAGGTCGGCGTCGATAATGAAATCATCACCCTCATCTAAATGAATGGGACCGTTGGCAAAACGCTCTAGCCGAATTTTCGGTCCCTGCAGGTCGGCAATAACGGCCATCGCTTTCTTTTGCGCTTTCGATATTCTGCGCACGGCTTTCACCCGCTTCGCATGCCCTTCATGGGAATCATGCGAATAGTTGAGCCGAACTACGTCCAGCCCAACCTCAACCATGTGGCTGAGAACTTTGGGCTTATCAGTGGCGGGCCCTAAGGTTGCGACAATTTTAGTGCGGCGGATAATGATTCTCCCTCTACACGCAAAGCCTAGGCAGCGCAGTAGGTTGTGCAAGATAGTTAATTGCCCGGGGTTGCAGCCCCGTAACAGCGATTACGGCGGGCTTCAATCCGCGGCGCGTGATTGCAGAATCTCGACGGCGGGCAGCGTTTTACCTTCAAGGAATTCTAGAAACGCACCCCCTCCTGTAGAAATATAGGAGATTTTTTCGCTAACGTTGAATTTAGTGATCGCGGCCAGGGTGTCACCGCCGCCAGCAATTGAAAACGCCTTAGAGTCGGCAATTGCGCGGGCAAGTTTTTGTGTACCGGTGGAAAATTGTCCGAATTCAAAAACCCCTAACGGGCCATTCCAAACGATGGTCCCGGCGTTAGCCAGAATCGTTTCGATTTCTTGGAGCGATTTAGGACCCAAATCCATAATCATGTCATCATCTTCAACACTACCAGCGTCTTTAGTTTCCGCTGGTGTCGCCGGATCGAAGGCCTTGCCGCAAATCACGTCTTTGGCGATGGGAATGGTTGCGCCGGCTGAATTACTTTTCTCGATTAAGCGCTCGGCAATGCCCACCATGTCGGTTTCGGCAAGCGAGTTGCCGACAGTTTTTCCATCGGCCAGCAAAAAGGTATTGGCTATACCGCCGCCAACAATAAGCTGATCAACTTTATCAGAAAGCGTCTCCAGCACATCTAGCTTGGTAGACACTTTAGAACCGCCGACGATTGCTACCATGGGTCGGTCTGGATTTGAGAGCGCCTTGGATAAGGCGTCGATTTCCGCTTTCAACAACGGTCCCGCGCAGGCGACCCTCGCATATTTTGCAATGCCGTGGGTGGAGGCCTGGGCTCGGTGTGCGGTTGCAAAGGCGTCATTAACAAAAATGTCGCCTAATGCGGCCATTTTTTTTGCCAGGCTATCATCGTTAGCCTTTTCGCCCACTTCGAAGCGCACGTTTTCGCACAATAAAATCTCACCGGCGGCGATATCAAAACCATTTAGCCAATCAGATTCGAATCGTACCGCCCGCCCCATCAGCTGAGAGAGGGCACCTGCGATTGGTTCGAGTGAGTATTGATCTTCAAACTCACCTTCGGTCGGGCGCCCGAAGTGTGACAGCACAATAGCCGCGCCACCCTGGGCGATAATCGCTTCCAATGTTGGAATCCCCGCTTTTAAGCGGGTGTCGTCGGTGATTTGCCCATCTTGCATGGGCACATTGAAATCTTCGCGCACGACAATGCGTTTGTTGGCAATGTCGAGTTGTTCAAGCGCCAGCATGATGATTCATCCGAGAAAGCTATTGTGAGATTGAATGTCTATTAACCGGCGGTTAGGCATTCATCAACGCAATCGTCGTATCGAGCATGCGGTTAGAAAACCCCCACTCGTTGTCATACCAAGACAGCACTTTCACCATTTTGCCGTCGATGACTTTCGTTTGCGACGATTCGAAAATTGACGAAGCCGGATTATGATTGAAATCAATCGATACCAAAGGTTCGTCATTGAAGGCCAGCACGCCCTTCAGGGGGCCTTCAGCAGCATTTTTTACAACGTCGTTGATTTCCTCAACCGACGTATCGCGATTCGCTTGGAACGTTAAATCGACGAGCGACACGTTGATCGTTGGTACGCGCACGGCGTAGCCGTCCAACTTGCCGTTAAGTTCCGGCATTACAAGTCCTACCGCCGCTGCGGCGCCCGTTTTAGTTGGAATCATTGATTGTGTTGCAGAGCGGGCGCGGCGCAGATCGGAATGAAAAACATCGGTTAGCACCTGGTCATTCGTATAGGCATGAATTGTCGTCATGATGCCGGAGTTAACGCCGATGGCATCGTGCAGTGGTTTCACTAATGGTGCTAAGCAATTGGTGGTGCAGGACGCATTAGAAATGATTTTGTCATCGGCCGATAGCGTATCGTGATTCACACCATAGACAATTGTCGCATCAATGTCGGTGCCGGCTGGTGCTGAAATAACTACCTTTTTAGCACCGGCTTGAAGATGCGCGTCCGATTTCTGCCGCGAGGCGAAAAAACCTGTTGATTCGTGTACCACATCAACACCCAAATCACCCCATGGCAGTTTGCTTGGGTCGCGTTCGCTGCAAACTTGAATGCGATCGCCGTTCACGTACATGGCATCGTCCTTCACTTCTACCGTGCCTGGAAACTTTCCGTGCGCGCTGTCGTAGCGCGTGAGGTGGGCGTTTGTGTTGGCATCGCCTAAGTCGTTAATCGCAACTACCTCGATTTCGTCGGTGCGGGCCGATTCATAAAGTGCACGCAGCACGTTGCGGCCGATGCGGCCATAACCATTAATTGCGACTCGAATTGCCATGTTCTTACTTGCTCCTGTTACTGATTAACTTGTTCGTTTGACTTGAGTGGTCGAAGACTACCGACCGCAGAATTCGCGCGGAGTACGGATTGTCTAAATAATAATAGCTGCTATTCACGTGATTTGGCTGAAAGCGAAACATTGCTTGGCGTAACCAAGAGGGTTTTACCTTTTAGCTAAGCGCCTTAACGATTAGCGGGGCGTGTTGTTCGTGTTCTGCAGCGTCGGCCTAGTTAGCAAGATAGTGGCGAATTTTTTCCTCTACCTGCGGTTGGTCAAGGCCAAAGTGCTTGAATAAATCTGCAGCTGGGGCTGAAGCCCCAAAGCCATCCATGCCAATGACGCAACCGCCTAAACCAACAAATTTGTACCAATAGTCACGAATCCCTGCTTCGATGGCTACCCGTTTCGTGATGTTTTCTGGCAGCACCGACTGTTGATAATCCTGAGCTTGAGATTCAAACGCCTCGACACAGGGCATCGACACGACGCGCACCGCAGCGCCAGATTCATTAAGAGACGTCGCAGTTTGCACGGCAGTTTCAACTTCTGACCCCGTTGCGATAATTATCGCGGTGGGCGCGGAGGCTGGCTCAAGCAGCACGTAACCGCCTCGCTTTATGTTATCGAGCGCGGCCTGCTCGCGTGCTTGGGTGGGAAGACCTTGTCTTGTCAGCAGTAAGCAGCTTGGACCGGTCTTGCATTCAACCGCTGATTGCCAGGCTACCGCCGTTTCTACGGTATCTGCAGGGCGCCAGACTGCGAGGTTGGGGACGAGTCGGAGAGACGCAGCGTGTTCAACTGGTTGATGCGTGGGACCGTCTTCGCCTAAGCCGATCGAATCGTGGGTATAGACTTGGATGGCGCGCAAACCCATTAAAGCCGACATGCGGACTGCGTTGCGGGCATAGTCAGAAAAAACTAAAAACGTGCCGCCGTAGGGCAAATAGCCGCCGTGCAGGTTCATGCCATTCATGATGGCCGTCATCGCAAATTCGCGCACACCGTAGTTGATGTAGTTACCGGGCTTGTCTGCGCGCAGCGCCACCGAACCTGACCAAAATGTATTATTCGAACCCGTGAGGTCAGCAGATCCACCAATCAACTCTGGTAGCACCGGGCCAATAGCGTCGAGCGCCTGTTCTGACGCTTTTCTCGTTGCAACCTTCGGCGCTTCCTGCTGAACATTTCTCGTGTAATTTTCCATCACCGTGCCAAACTCATCGGGCAATTCGCCGCTAATACGTCGCGCGAGTTCTGCTGCCTTGGCTGGTTCCGCCTGCTCGTAGCTAGAAAGTTTTTCTTGCCAATCAGCTTCGCCTTGTTGCCCAGCGTCGCGTGCGTTCCATAGGCCGTATACGTCATCAGGTATTTCGAAAGCGTCGTACGGCCAGTTAAGGGCTTCGCGGGTGCTGGCGATTTCATCCTCGCCCAAGGCAGCGCCGTGTGATCCGGCGGTACCCTGTTTGTTTGGCGCGCCGTAACCAATAATTGTTTTACAGCAGATGATTGTCGGCTTATCGCTTTCGGCCTTCGCTTGCTTTAATGCCGCGTCAACTTGTTCCGCATCGTGCCCGTCAACGTTCGCAATCACTTGCCACCCGTAAGCTTCGAAGCGTTGCTGAGTGTCATCGCTGAACCACGGTTCCACAGGTCCATCAATAGAGATGCCGTTATCGTCGTACACCATAATGAGCTTACCTAACCCCAAGGTGCCCGCTAAAGAACACGCTTCGTGGGAGATGCCTTCCATCAGGCAGCCATCGCCGGCGAACACGTAGGTGTAATGGTCAATGATTTGATGTGTAGTTGTATTAAATTCAGCGGCGAGATTTTTTTCGGCGAGGGCCATGCCGACGGCATTCGCTAAGCCCTGTCCTAGTGGTCCTGTGGTTGTCTCAACGCCGGCCGTATCGCCGTACTCAGGGTGACCGGGCGTTTCGCTGCCCAGTTGGCGAAAATTCTTAATTTCTTCCAGCGGCAGTTCGTAGCCGGATAAGTGAAGTAATGAATAAAGCAACATCGAACCATGACCATTCGATAATACGAAGCGGTCTCGGTCGAACCAGTTCGGATTGGCAGGATTGTGCTTGAGGTGGTCGCGCCACAACACCTCTGAGATGTCCGCCATTCCCATCGGCGCGCCAGGGTGCCCAGAATTGGCGGCCTGCACCGCATCCATACTTAACGCGCGAATCGCGTTGGCGAGGTCTCGTCGAGTACGAGTGTTACTCATTTTTATTCCTCTAGCTTGTATTTAAGATCATTCGCTCGGCCGGCAATCGGCAGCGACCTAGCTAAATCGTGCGGAACACCACGGCAAATTAACTGCGATCTGTCGGCCGAAGCGCCCACTTCAGTCAATTCAATAGTGGTGTACATACGCCGCCGTATAGACGGTTATACCATGTGTTCCTAGGCAAATTGAACTAATGATTGTTAACCCACTCCAGATGGGTCTCGGTAATCGTGATTGCTGGGGAGAGTAATCACGCAGCCAATCGTACGGGTACTACTTATGCTTATTTTTGGTCGATATTTTAGCTTGACGCGAGTTGCGAGGGAAATCCGTGATTAGGGGTAGAAATTACTCATTTGGGTCGTCAAATGCCGCAAACAGGCCGACCTGGATAGTGATATTTCGTGGCCTTGTGTGAAATCTCGGTGTGAAGCGACCGATTTATTAATGTTAAATATCATAAAAAAGCGCTATCTATATAAAATTTCTGGATATTTAGCTATTATCTAGAGAGAATATCGACGCCGTGACCGGCGCGGACCTATCGAGGAATGTAATGAGCAACAACCCAGAAAATCTGCCGGTGAGTTTCGAGTTTTTTCCACCTCGCTCACCAGAGGCCGTGGTTCGTCTGGAAGCGACGCGTGACCGTTTGCAAAAATTCTCACCAGAATTCTATTCCGTCACTTTTGGTGCTGGCGGTAGCACACGAGATCTCACGTTTGAAACGGTTCAGTCAATCCGCGAAGCGACCGGTGTTGACGCGGCGCCCCATATTTCATGCATGGGCTTCAAGCTTGACGAGATTCGCGCAATCTTGCAGCAGTACCGAGCCGCGGGGATCAAACGCCTCGTCGCCCTTCGCGGCGATATGCCTTCCGGCACCACTGGTTTTGGAGAACTCCGTTTTGCCAACGAGTTGGTGGCGTTTATTCGCGAAGAAACAGCCGACGCCTTTTATATCGAGGTCGCGGCTTACCCGGAATTCCATCCGCAAGCACAATCGGCGCGCCAAGACCTCGATAACTTCAAACGCAAAGTCGAGGCTGGCGCTGATCGCGCGATTACGCAATATTTTTATAACCCGGATGCGTACTTTAGATTCGTTGACAGCTGCCAAGGGCTCGGCATCGATGTTCCGATAGTGGCTGGCATTATGCCCATCACCAATTTCACTCAGCTGATGCGCTTTTCGGATATGTGTGGGGCGGAGATACCGCGCTGGATTGTGCAGCGTTTGCGAGATTTCGGTGACGACAGCAACTCGATTCGGCAATTTGGTATTGAAGTAACCACCGCACTTTGCGCCACGCTAATTGAAGGTGGTGTCCCAGGGATTCACTTCTACACCATGAACCAATGGGCAGCGCCCGAAGCAATTTGTGAAAACCTCTCCCTTGGACCATCGGATCCATAACACGGTGGATCCGGCGCTAACAATGGCGAATCAACGAGCGAAGATAATCCTAGTTGACGACGATCCGTTAATTGTTGAGTCATTAGGATTTGTATTAGCAGACGAGTTTGATGTTGTTGTAGCGTCTTCACGGGAGCAAGCGAAGAATTTGCTTTTGGAAGGTAATGAAGTCCCGGATATAGCCCTGGTCGATTTGGGTTTACCGCCTACCCCACATACACCGCAAGAAGGATTTCAGTTGATCCAGGAATTGTTAGCGTTTAACCAACGTATGAAAATACTCGTTTTATCTGGGCAAAGCGATCGCGCGAATATTCAACATGCGCTGACATTGGGCGCGGTCGATTTTGTGCCAAAACCGTGCGATGCAGAATTGCTTCGCAGCCGTTTGCGCCACCAATTACTAATTCTCGATGCGGAACGCACCGTTCCCAAAGATGCCGCGCCAGAACAAGAAGTATTGTTGGGAGAATCCAGCGCAATTCGAACCTTGCGCGAGCTCGTGCAGCAATTCGCAGATACGCCTTTTCCGGTACTAATAGAAGGTGAATCGGGTTGCGGAAAAGAGCTCGTCGCAAATTGCCTACATACTCAAAGCGAACGACAGGACGAACCTTTTGTCACGATTAACTGCGCAGCTTTCACCGCCGAGTTGCTTGAAGCGCAACTGTTTGGGCACGCGAAGGGTGCTTTTACTGGCGCTGATCAGCAAAGGGTTGGTTTTTTTGAACAATCTGGCCAGGGCACTTTGTTCTTGGACGAAGTGGGCGAAATGCCGGCGGCGTTACAGACGAAGTTCCTTCGCGTATTAGAAAATGGCGAATTCTATCGGGTCGGCGAAACTATCCCAAGAAAAGCACAGGCAAGAATTATTGCGGCAACCAATCGCGATTTGCGTAAAGCTGTCTCGAATGGTGCCTTTCGGCAAGACCTTTACCATCGTTTGAGTGTATTAAGCGTTTCCGTACCGCCTCTACGCGCGCGCAACGGCGATTGGCGATTGCTGTTTAGTTATTTTCAAGACCAATACCAAGAAACCGTGCCGTCTTTTTCCCTTTCTGCGGCCGCCGAAAAATTGCTGACCGACTATCCGTTTCCCGGCAACGTGCGGGAACTTCGCAATATTGTCATTCGTCTGGGCGCCAAATATCCACGCCAAGAAATCGATGCTGAGGCGATGCGCGCGGAATTGGAACCCCAGGAATTATCTGAACTAGGACGCTTTAGTGATGCGAGCGACGAAGAACTCGAACAGCGCCTATTAAACGAAGATTTCTCACTAGAAGAAGAACTTCTGGCTAACGAACGCGCAATTATTCGCGCGGCTTTAAAAATTAGCGATGGGAATTTAAGCAAGGCCGCAAAATTACTAGATGTCAATCGCACGACTCTCTATAGCAAGGTGTCGCGCTTAGGTTTGACGGACAACGAGGGGTAAACAATGTACTTAAATTTTTTCGGACTGAACAAAGATCCATTCAAAATAACCCCAGATCCAGAATTCTTTTTCGCTGGCGGAAATCGTGGCGCAGTATTGGAAGCGCTATGCTACTCAATTGCGAAGGGTGAAGGTATTGTCAAAGTAGTAGGTGAAGTAGGTAGCGGAAAAACCATGTTGTGTCGAATGCTCGAATGCGAACTGCCGAGTAACTGCGAAATTATCTACTTGGCCAATCCGCGCTTAAACGCCGATGAAATTCTATTTGCGATCGCGCATGAATTGAACTTGGAATTGCCAAATGCCATTTCAAAATTAGAGGCACTCAGCGCACTGCAGAAATTCCTTGTTGAAAAACATGCCGCCGATCGTCGGGTCGTGATGTTCATTGAAGAAGCGCAAGGCATGCAGATTGATACGTTAGAAGAAATTCGTATGCTATCAAACCTTGAAACGACGCAAGAAAAACTATTGCAAATCGTTTTGTTTGGTCAACCGGAGTTAGATCAAAAACTAAGCTTGCATGAAATTCGTCAGCTAAAAGAACGCATCACCTACAGCTTTGATCTGGCGCCATTGAATATCCAAGAGATTCGTGACTACGTTTACACGCGCTTACGCGCGAGCGGTTACCGGGGAAATGAATTGTTCGCCAAATCGGCGATTAAACTATTAGCTAAACGCTCCGAAGGATTATTGCGACGAGTTAATATTCTTTCTGATAAAGCTTTGCTAGCGGCATTCTCCCAAGGCTCGCATAAGGTCACGCGTAAGCACGTTTTAATGGCCGTTAACGACAGCAGTTTCGACTCGAGTTCGAGTAGAGCATGGTGGCGTTCGTGGCCATTGTTCGCTTCTATTTTGCTGGTGTTCGGTCTCGGGTTGGGGGCTTTTCATTATTTCTCGCAATCTCCCCTATCCGATTCGGTGAGCGCCATAGAATTACCTAGCGCCAGCGAATTTATCCCATTAATTGAGGATGAGAAAGAATCGGGCCACGTACGAATTGAAGAACATACCTCGGCAAATGCACCGATTGAACCAACCGTAACGAAGTCCCCGGTAGAAATTGAGATGCTTGAACAGCAACCGGATAATCGAGAACAGGCTGAATCAATCACGGCCATTGATGAAACAAAATATCTTGCCGCAGGTTTTCAGATGTTCGACGTGCTGAAATTTGAAACGGATTTGGTATCTCCTATAGAAGCCAACTCAATTCACTCGCCGGCTCAAGCAACTCATTGAATCCATAGGCTAAGGAGCGTACGACGTTAAACGCCGCACGGGCTTCCGCTTGGGCTAAAAATCCTTACGAAAAATGAAGTTGGACCTCCAAATAAAAGCG
>JBCCFA010000040.1:0-15803 GCA_039029975.1 Pseudomonadota bacterium | reverse complement strand
TGCGATCGCACCCGCATCCAAACCATAGGCGATGGCAAACAGAGCATTGACCAGTAGATAGCAGCCGCTAACGAGAACAATAAAAGCGGGCCAGCCAATGGTCAGTAAAATATGATAGAGTAGCCATCGCCGCCATCGCGGCAGCCTCAGTGTCTGTTAACGCCAGTGCTAACGGTTTCGCACCATGGAACGAACAATCGGTCAAATCAACGATTGATGCAAAACAGGCTGATGTAGAGATTCGCTCGTATTATCGTGCCAATCAAAACGATCAGGTTGTGCTCACGGGCGAACCGCAGGCTGATATCAAAATAGCGCCTTGGTACTCTGCTAACCGAGTATAAGTGATGGGCCTCAACACGTAGAGAGGATCCTTGCCGGATCCTCTCTACAAATACTTTCCAAATTAATTTATTTTTCAGAAAGCCTTCTGCCAGCCGACTGTAATCATAAAGTCGGTCTCCATCTGCGGGCCGTTGAGATCTTGCTCGATAGGAATCGCGCCTTCTATCGCGATTCTGTGGCCTTTATACCAGTCCTTCGTTCCCACAAGGTTCAAGCCGAACGCCAAATCAACGCGGTCGCCGCCGTAATTGTCCGGATCTGCAGTTTGCACCGGGGCCATAATGGCCGGGTCCATACCGTCGATCTCGTCCATTGTGGAATATTTAATTCGCGCCGAGCTACTTAACCAATTTGTCCAGGTGTAACTCGCCCAACCGGTGATTTCGTGTTTATCGCCCCAGCTATAGCCGTTGTCGCTGCCGGTGCGAATCGTACCCATATATTGCGCGCCCCAACCAACATTACCGTGCTTACCGTTGTAAGTAATACCCGGTAACAGATCGACCGTGCCCGAACCAAGCTGCATCGCGTACGGCAAGCGAGGGGCTGGTCTTGCGCCGGTCGGCGTTAAAATGCGGTCGCTTTCGTCGGTAGAACCAGTAGGTAAACTAAATCCAAGGTTCAAATGCGCTTTATGATTGCCGCGATCGAATAAACGGATTAACGAACTTAGTTTGGTGTCTCCAATACCTTCAGTTTCAGTGGTGAACCCGCCACGAATTGCGGTGCCGGCGGGCCCAGCGAACGTGATGTGATCCATTTCTTTTGCGGTGTAGTTCAGCATCGCCATTAGCGTTAGCCAGTCGGTTGGCGCATACATTGCGCCAAACATATGCATTTCCATCGTCATCTTGGTCGGCACAACGCGCAAGGTAGGCGGCTGCATTGGCATGCCAAAAAACCGATTGGGTACCGTTGTGGCAATTGTTGTCGGTGAAACTTCATCGTCGTTTATCCGGTTTCCTTCCATGTCCATATGCATGTACCGATACGAAAACATCCATTGACCTTGTTTATGCATATGGTCTCCCATTACACCAATGGGCGCATGACCAGCGGGTTTAGGGATCATCATTGATCCGTGATTGCCGTCGGCTAAAACCTGGGCAGAAAATATCGTTATTAAACCTAGCGCGCAGAGCGTAGGTATCATGATTCTAAATATCACTGTCATTCCTCATCAATTGGTAATACAACGGGCCACGGGCGCACCGTTGAGCGAAAGTTATTTTGTAGCAGTTGAGGGTCTTACAGTGAGATGGGGGGCGCGCGAGTTAGGCGGGCGGGGTACGGTTTTGATATGCCAGGCGTTTTTACGGCATAGGCTAGGAAGGTGTTATTAACTCGTTCGAAGGTAAAAAAGCCCGCGGCAAATGGTTTATCCAGCTCCGCGCTAGAAGACCACAGCTGGCACATTGAACCCGTGAGATCGTTCGCGACTACGAAGGCATCACCATCCGGTGAACCATGTGAGACATGATGATTGTGGGTTTGTTGAGAATCTTCTTGAGGAAGGCTTTGTAACTTTGAGAAATCTAGCGAAGGATTCTGGATAGGACAAATCACGAAGCCCAATTGCCCTAAATTTCCCTCGCCTGCGGCGCTAACGGTTGGCAATTGCAACATCAGCCCGAGCGGAACCAGGGCCCGGAAAGCAAAACTAAATAAGATGAGACGGCTCCAAGACCGCTGCCAGCGCTTCATGCTATCCATTGTAATCGCGCGCAATAATTAATGGAAATACTCGTCCGCAAAGCGACTAGGGTCACTCGAAAACGGTAGTCTTTCACAACTTCAAACTGTCAAATTCCCGACTCATTATTTTCCTATTCAGAATGTTAAAAGGTCGACACTTTCACACGAGCATATTCCCTAAACCGCACTAGGCTTATCTCTCGAAGCGCGAGCTTCTCGTCTGGTAAATAGCTAACTTTTTCGGGAGAAAACGTAATGGTTCAAAAGAAGGAAACAATTGTCGCGGTATCTTTAGCAGCTGCTCTAATCGCTGGTGGTGCGCAAGCAAATAATCTAGAAAATGGTGTCGACCGCATGGGCGACGGTACTGTTGACGCTGTAACTGCGCCAGCCGAAATCGTCAAAGAAATCGGTAAAGACGCCGATCAATATGGTCCAGTCGCTGGTACGGTTACCGGTACTGCCAAAGGCACCGTAAAAGCAGCTGGTGAAGTTGCTAAAGGTGGTGCAAAGCTAGCTGTTGGTGCTGTTGAAACTGGCGTCGGTATCATCGAAGCTGTTGTTTCACCGGTCACCGGAGAATAAGCACAGATTATTCTCGGCGCATAAAAAGCGCCGCCCGCGATTCGACAGAATGGCGGAGGATTAAAAGCAATTAAAAACTGAAGGGGCTCGTTGAGCCCCTTTTTTTATGGGCGCACGTTCAAGCCGTTTAACTCGACAGCAAATCTTGTTATTTACTCGCCATGGCTTTTAGATCGTTGGCCGCTTGGCGCCGCACATAGTGCTGCACAGCCTCAATATCTTTAGCATTCAAGTTATTGAAGTACGGCATGCCGCGCGACGTTTTTGCGCCCTTTAAAGCAACGTCTTTCATCGCCTCAAGCGATAAAACAAGGGGTGACGCGCGGAGGTCGGGGGCGTTACCCGCCGCGCCAGCACCCGCGCCATGGCACATCATGCACCAATCGACGTAGACTTCAGCGCCTTTGTCAGCCAGCGCATCGTCCACTTCGAAATCTGCTTGCAAGGGTTGCGGCTGTAGGGGCGGTGGTTGTTTCGGTAGCCTGGTATCAGCATCGAGTGCAAATGTAACGAGGCGTCGGGTGTGCACCCCATAGGCCCAGCCATGTTGACCGCCGAGGAAGCCGGGGGTCGCTGCGCCGGCCCCGCCCCAACCCACTAACAAAGAAACGTATTGCTCGCCGTCAACAGTATAGGTAATTGGTGGCGCTGATATCCCTAAACCTAAATCGGTTTTCCAGAGCACCTCGCCCTTGTCCGCGCTGTACGCATAAAAAGTGCCGTCAGAGCGTCCTTGCAAAACCAAATTACCGGCGGTCGTCACAGTACCTGGATTCCAAACGCCGGGCAGAGGGACTTCCCATACCTTTTGCTGCCGCCAAGGATCCCATGCTCGAAGGGCACCAGTGCCCGCGTCGGGCGGTACGTGCTGACTGCCGAATGCAACAGCTGCGTCGAAATTCCAAAACGGTGATTCCCATGCCTGAACATCGATATGATCATCAGTGAACAAGCCAGGCATTTCGATAATGGGTATGTACATTAATTTCGTTTGCTGGTTGTAAGACATGGCGTGCCAATTATGCGAGCCGAACGGACTTGGCCAAACGATTTCCTCGCCATCTTCATAACGCGCACCTTTACGTTCAATAGGTCTTCCCGTTTTCATGTCGACTTCGCTTGCCCAATCGGCCCGCGCGTATTTTCTGGCCGATAACAGCTTCCCATTTGCACGCGAAATGATGTAGAAGAAACCGTTTTTTGGCGCGTGGAGAATAGCTTTCGCGGTTCGACCTTCGACCTCAAGTTCAGCAAGCACAATATCCATACTGGAGTTGTAATCCCAAGTTTCGCCGGGGGTCGTTTGGTAATGCCATTTGTATTTGCCGGTATCGGCATCCAGCGCAACAATTGAGCACAAAAACAAATTATCACCACCGCCCGGGCTACGAACCTTCTGATTCCAAGGCGAGCCGTTACCGGTGCCTAGATAAATATGATTAAACTCTGGGTCATAGGTAATCCCGTTCCAAACGTGGCCACCTCCACCGTATTTCCACCACTCTCCGGTCCAGGTCTTTGCCGCCATTTTCATGGCATTGTCCTCAAAGCCGTCGGCGGGATTACCTGGGACAATATAAAACCGCCAAGCTTGTTCGCCTGTGTCAGTGTGGTAGGCGGTAACGAACCCTCTACCACCACCCCACTCTGTACCACCGTTTCCAATGATGACTTTATCTTTGAAAACCTTTGGTGCGCCGGTAATGAAGAGAGGTTGCGCAGGATCAAACGTTTGCACCGTCCACGCCTCCTTCCCAGTTTCGGCATTTACAGCAATAAGACGCCCATCGATCGTTGCGATAAACACCCGGCCCTTCCAAAAAGCAATGCCGCGATTCCAATCCCACAAAATACGCAATCGTTCACCGGCGTGTTCTATGACTTTTGGATCATAGGTCCACAGCACTTCCCCGGTTTTAGCATCTACGGCGCGCACCACGTTGTAACTGCCGTTGAAATACAGCACGCCATCAACTGCTAGGGGTGTGCCAGTTAAGGATCGATCATCGGGTAAATCTAAATACCACTTAACTCCCAGGTTCTTAACATTACTATCGTTAATTTGTTTTAACGGACTGAAGCGCTGCTCATCATAGGTACGACCGTATCCCAACCAGTTATCACCATTAGATTGATCAGCCAGCGCGCTATCATCCACAATTGTTGCGGCACCAAGTTGCTGAAAGGACAAAGTTAAGATGAGAGTAAAACCAAACCAAAATGTAAACTTGTAGTGCATGTCTGAATTAAGTCGTCGTTTGAGAGAGTGTCTAATCTAGCCCAACGTCCTGTGTTTGACCAATTGAAAATGTTTTCCATTGCCAATTTGGAATATCATACGAAAGTCCAGGCACCTGCTTGATAGTGTGCGCTGCAATATCGCATCGATTTAATTGCAAGGAAGGAATTTGGGAGTGCGGATTTGCTAGTTCGGTTAAACAAGCTCGATCTATTCAGTTACGGCCTCGATCGCGACGTTTCAGATGGCGGGGTCTACCGCAGCCTTTACATATTAAATGCGGCTTTCTTTATCGCATTTTTCGCCTCAATCATTCTTAGTGTTTTTTACCAATGGGTGTCCGCCACATTGGTGTGGTTACATCTCGTCTCAGCATTTACCGCGGTAGGATTAATTGGGATAAATGTGAAACTGCAAGATCCCAAGTTATCCGGGCGCTTGGGTGCAGCTTTTTACTTTGTTTTTTTGTTCGTTACTGAAGCACTCATGGGCGGCATACACTCCGCTAGTCTGGCGTGGTTCATCGTGGTGCCGTTGGTCGCAGGGATGGCGGTTGGCACGCGCGATGCGGCGTTTTGGACTGCAGCCACGCTGCTTGCGATGGCCAGCCTTTACTTCATTGATGCGCTTGATATTTATCGCGGTCCCGGCGTTGCTGCTGAACGTAGGGCATTCACCAATCTTTTTTTGCTGAGCGCAAACTTTCTTGTTTTGGGAGCCATTGTTGTTACCAGCCTCACTCGCTATCGAATTCTCGAACAGCAACTTGCTAATAGTATTTGCCGACAAGAACTAGAAGCGAAAACAGCGAGCGTCCTTAGCGATATTGCTGCTGCCGCGAACGAGGAACTCAATTTCGATGACGCAGGGCGCGAATGTTTGAGGATTCTTTGTTCTGCGGAAAGTTGGCAGGCAGGACGACTATGGTCGGTTCGAACCAGTGAACTTTCGGTTCGAGAGATTTGGTATTTTGAGAATCCCAACGAAATGACAAACAAATTGGCCTCTTTCAACGCAGATCTGGACAGCTCCGAACTCGCAAGACGAGCAATGCAGACCGGATTTTCTATTTTGTTGTCTGACAGAGCGAGTCAAACCGAACAATGGGAAAATTCTTTCGGATGCTTGCTTGGCATGCGCAGCCATTTTGCGTGGCCAGTATTTGTTGAAGGAGAAGTGGTCGCAGTTATTGAAATATTTTCAAATGAACTAATGGAGTACGATCAACGAACCGATCACTTGCTGAGTTTTACCGCCCTTCAGTTATCTCATGTGAAAGTTCGCGAACGATCACAGGAGAAAATCGACAACCTTGCTTTCTACGATCCTCTCACGGGCATGCCTAATCGCCACACTTTCTTAGGTCACCTAACCGAGATATTAGATATTGCTAAACAAGATGGAGAGCTCGGTGCGCTGGTCTTTGTCGATATTGAAGGCTTGAGACGTATAAACAACGCTTTCGATCATGCAGTGGGAGATGGCGCAATTCGACTAGTTGCGCGGCGTGTAGAAAGGACTGCCCAGCAAAGCAACTTGGACCTGGCTGTGAAATCTTTCGCGGCGCGAGTTGACGGCGACGAATTTGCTATTGCCTTGCTGGGTTTCAAGGATCAAGCGACTGTTGAACGAGAATCCCTGGCTTTCGCTGAGAAATTAACCGCGGCTTTCGAATTTCCCCAAGCCGAAGTCAACCTCACCGTACATGCCGGCATCGTGATGTTCCCACAACGAGGCGTTAGCGCGAAAGATCTTCTGCGACTAGCGGATGCCGCCGCGCTTGAAGCTAAGACCCATATCCAAAATAACCATTGCTTTGCATCGTCTGAACATCATTCCGTGTTGAGAAGGCGCGCGCTAATTGAAAAAGAAATTTTGGCCGGTGATTTCGAAAAGAACCTATTACTCGATACACAACCGATAGTCTCCGCGCGTAATTTCGACATGGTGAGTTGGCAGGCGACGCCAAAATGGCGCGTCGGCGAAGTAGATCACAATATTACGGAATTCTTAGAAGCCGCGGATTCGCTAGGACAACTATCGAAAATTGGCGAGCGAGTCGCCGAACGTTTTTGCCAAATAGCAACGGACATAAATGATTCAACTGCAAACCGCCCCCCAACGCCAATCTGCTTAGACGTCAATTCAACCCTAATCCGCAGCAACGATTTCTTAGTGAACTTTAAGCGCTTTGTGGCGCATGAGGATATAGATGCGTCCTGTATTTGGTTGCAACTGAATGAAGAGCTATCGAGTGGTGACACTTCAAGATTTATAGAAAGAATGGCGTTTCCTGAAGTTAAATTGATCGCCACCTCATTTGATATATGTCACCAGCTTAGTACCAATCTCCCTGGCCATTTCCCAATGGCCATAAAAATTAACACGCATAAGCTTATCGATTCCGGCGATTATGAAAGATCAATGGCGATTTTTATTAATTTGGTAACAATGGCTCACCGCATGAATTTGCAAGTAATTGCCGACGACATAGCCTCGGAAACCCATGCAAAGCGCGTTAAGCAAATAGGTTGCAATTACCTGCAGGGCCCATTTATCAGCAATCTAATTGGGCACCAATCGAGCATTTGAGTGCATTGAGTTCCGAAACGCGGCGTTTTCAAAGATAATGTGTGCCGACCCAACTTCGAGCAACTCTGATGGATTTAGCCCTCACCGAAGAACAAACCCTAATTAAAGATACCGCGGCAAAGTTTTCGTCCCAAGAACTAGCGCCAGTTGCCGGTTCCTTGGAAAACGGAGGCGGGCGCGACACCTACCTCAGAAACCTCAAACAGATGGCTGAACTTGGCCTCATGGGCCTAAACGTTAGCGACGATTATGGCGGCACAGATGCCGGGGTGGTGGCTTTTAGTCTGGCGATGACCGAGATTGCCCGAGGCTGTGCATCAACCGCTGTCAGTATGTCGGTGACAAACTTAGTCGCAGAAGTGATCCAATCTATTGGTACGGCCGAGCAGAAAGCGCGCTACATCCCGCTCCTCTGCGATGGGAGTTATCCCGCAGGCTCATTTTGTTTATCCGAGGCCGGGGCCGGCTCCGACCCCTCTTCCGTTCAAACGCGCGCCACAAAAGATGGTGACGAATGGATCATCAACGGCACTAAAATGTGGATTTCGAGCGCGGAATTCGCGGGCTTATTTGTTGTCTGGGCGGTTACCGATCCAAGCGCGCCAAAAGGCAAAGGGATCACCTGCTTTTTAGTGGAACGCGACACACTTGGATTGAGCATCGGGCCGGGCGAAAAGAAACTCGGCCAACGTGCATCACCGACCAATCCAGTGATATTCGAAGATTGCCGGGTACCTGCCTCAGCAATTCTTGGCGAGCTGAATGATGGTTTTCGAATTGCTGTCGCCGAGCTAACTGGCGGACGAATTGGGATTGGCTCCTTAGCGCTGGGTGTCGCTTCAGCGGCTATGGATTATGCCACCGGTTATGTTACCGAAAGAGAACAGTTCGACACCAAGATAAGTGACTTTCAAGGCATACAATGGATGCTCGCTGATACCTATACGGAACTTGAAGCCGCACGCTTGCTACTCATGAACGCAGCCTACCTCAAAGAAAATGACTTACCATTCGCCAAACAGGCGTCCATGGCAAAACTTTACGCTACTGAGGCGGCAAACCGTGCTTGCTATCAGGCGATTCAATTAATGGGTGGCGTTGGCTATACCGAAGAAGTTCCCCTTGAGCGCTATGCCCGCGATGTGCGAGTGACTTCCATTTACGAAGGGACGAGCGAAATTCAAAGAGTTATTATCGCGCGGGAATTGCTCCGCGATTTCGCTCAGGCGTAGCGTCGCAGATTCCCGATGGATTTCGAACTACCACCAGTGCTGCTTGCCTATCTCGTAGAACTCGATGAGTTCATTGAGCGAGAAATCAAACCGCTCGAACAACAAGACGACAACATTCGTTTCTTTGATCATCGCCGCGAAGATTCAAGAACGGATTGGGACAGAGGGGGCCTGCCTAACGAGACATGGGAAGCGTTGCTAGCCGAAGCTGTGCGCCGCGCAGATACGGCGGGTCATTATCGTTACGCCTTTCCAAAAGCGCATGGAGGCCGCGATGGCAATAATTTAGGCATGGCGGTAATTCGTGAACATTTCGCTACCAAAGGATTGGGTCTACACAACGATTTGCAGAACGAGCATTCCATCGTTGCCAACAATGTCGGTCTACTGCTCATGTTGCACTATGGCACTGAGGTACAAAAATCTGAATGGGTTGAAGGCCTAGCGAACGGCACAAAGTTCTTTGCGTTCGGTATTACCGAACCTGCCCACGGTTCCGACGCGACCCACATGGAAACAACGGCAACACGCGACGGCGACGAGTGGGTTATTTCAGGGGAAAAAACCTGGAATACCGGTATTCACAAAGCGACACATGATTTAATTTTCACCCGCACCAGTGGCAAAGCCGGCGATGCCGATGGTATCTCGGCATTCCTAGTACCAACTGATTCTCAGGGTTTTAACATTGAAGAAATGCTGTGGACCTTCAATATGCCCACCGATCACGGCCATGTCACCTTCGACAACATACGTATGGGTCACGACACGATGCTTGGTGAAGAAGGGCAAGGCCTGCAAATTGTTCAACACTTTTTCAATGAGAACCGTATTCGCCAGGCGGCGGCGAGTCTTGGTGCCGCTCAATTCTGCATAAATGAGTCCATAGAATATGCAAAGCACCGCAAACCCTTCGGTAAAGCACTTGCCACTAACCAAGGCATTCAGTTTCCAATAGTTGAACTTCAAACTCAGTGCGAAATGCTGCGCGCCCTAATTCATAAAACCGCATGGCAAATGGACCAATACGGCGCTTTCACCGTATCAGACAAAGTATCGATGTGTAATTATTGGTCCAATCGCCTGTGCTGCGAAGCAGCGGATCGCGCAATGCAGGTTCATGGCGGCTTAGGTTACTCCCGCCACAAGCCCTTCGAACATATCTATCGCCATCACCGCCGTTATCGAATTACCGAGGGCGCAGAAGAAATCCAAATGCGCCGCGTGGCGGGTTACCTATTTGGGTATATGAAACAGCAAGCGCCCAAAGGGGTGAAGATCTAATTTCATTGGCTATTGACGCAAACATCGCGGCAAAGCTAGAAGCCGTTCTGGCACGAGAAATTCCTGATTTTTCAACTTTGAACCTGGTTGAGCGGCTAACCGGCGGCGCGAACCAAGAAACCTATCGAATAGAAATTCTCACCGCTGAAGCGGAGCAAACCCTTGCCTTAAGACGCGCTGCCGGGGGCAAAGCGGTGCAAACCTCGTCGGAAAATATCGGTTTACACAACGAAGCACGACTAATAAATATCGCCGAGCGGCACGATATACCGGTACCCAAAATCATCTATCAACTCAAAGAAAGTGACGAGCTTGGCGGCGGTTTTTTGATGGATTGGTTAAAAGGTGAAACGCGAGGCGCCCGTATTGTTCGCCATGAACGATATGCTAATTTGCGCAAAAATTTAGCCCGTGATTGCGGCCGTTTGCTGGCAAAGATACACGCGATTGATCTTGAAGAACATGCAATTGCAAGCTTTCTACCCGAACGTTCGCCAGAAGAATTCGTCCGCGACACTTGGGCAAATTATTGCGCGCTCGACACACCTCAACCCATGCTCGATTACACCGCAATTTGGCTGCTTAATAATTTACCGCTGCGCGCTCGTCGAGCATTAGTCCACAATGACTTCCGCAACGGTAATTTGATGGTTGATGATCAGAAAATCATTGGCGTATTAGATTGGGAAGTTGCGCACGTTGGCGATCCCTATCGCGATCTGGGGTGGATGTGTACAGGATCGTGGCGTTTTGGTGGCACATTTCCGGTCGGCGGATTTGGTTCAAGAGACGACTTTTTTGCCGGCTATACCGCAGAAAGCGGCACGGAAATTTACGCCGAAGACGTCAAATTCTGGGAAATCTTCGGCTCGTTTTGGTGGGGGGTTGGTTGTTTACTGATGGCTGATCAGTATCGCAACGGCCCGGACCCTAGCGTGGAGCGGCCTGCAATTGGCCGACGCTCATCGGAATGTCAAATAGACTGCGTTAATTTGTTGATTCCCGGCCCTGTCGAGTCAACCGATAAGGCCGTTAGGTTCGAAGGTAATTTTCCTAGTGCGCTTGAATTGATCAATAGCGCGGTTAACTTTCTTCGCGATGATGTGATGAACGAAACCAGCGGTCGGACTAACTTTTATGCCCGAGTAGCCGCAAACTCTCTTGAAATTGCGGCCCGTGAGCATGCCTTACGACCGGCTTTCGACGCCGCCGAGAGGACAAGGCTACAAGGAATTTTGGGGCATGAATCGGACCTTATATCGTTAAGATGGACGCTCGTAGAAAAGCTTCGCAGTGGCTCAATTCCCTTGAACGATGCCTCGCTTTGCGCTCATTTACGTCAAACGGTATACGACAATATCACGATAGACCAACCTACCTACGCCGGATACCACGCTTTCCGTCCTGCACACCTACCCAGGGTCACCTAACTGATAATTTCGCTTTCGAATCTGGGCTAGTTACAATAAAGGCTTAGAACTATAAATTTGGCTCTTTTTAATAGAACCAATGGTGCCAGTTTGCGACAGTTCAAACGCCGCAAACTGCAAAAGATAAACCCAGGAGAGAGTTCAATGTTCGCGAGAACAAAATACCTTTTACTCACATTATTGTTGGTAAGTTTTCAGTGTTTCGCACAATTTGGCGGACCGGTGATTATTCCCGATACCACTAACTGGTTAAGTTATAACGGGAATGTAAATGGCCAGCGATTCGTGCTCCTTAATCAAATAACCACCGAAAACGCAAAAGACCTCGGCAAGGTGTGTTCGCTCAAGGTAGATAAAATTGGTTCGTTCCACACGGGCATCTTGCACATCGACGGTACACTGTTTTTTACTACCGCCACAGATACGCTCGCCGTAGATTCCAAAACTTGCAAACTAAAATGGCGACATCATCATGAAGAAGAAGAACTCGAAATCAACACCATCAGAGTGAATCGTGGTGTTGCATATTCAAACGGCATTCTATATCGCGGTACAGTAGATAGTTTTCTGTTAGCGATCGATGCGAAAACCGGCGAGACCGTATGGGCGCATCAAATCGGCGATCCGCAAGTAGGAGAATTCTTTAGTTCCTCGCCACAAATCTATCAAGGCTTGGTTATCGTTGGAGCTGCAGGCAGCGACTGGGGTATTAAGGGCCGGATCATGGCCTACGACGCGGAAACTGGCAAAGAAGTTTGGCGATTCAATACCATTCCTCGCGAGGGTGAACCCGGTGCGGAGTCTTGGGTAGTTGCCGGTAGTGCGCGGTTCGGTGGCGGTGGCACCTGGACCACCTACACGATAGATATGTCCGAAGGTGAGGTATTTGTGCCAGTGGGAAACCCTTCCCCTGACCTGCTCCCAGACACGCGGCCTGGCGAAAACCTATACACAGATTCGCTCGTTGTGCTTGATGCTAACACCGGCAAACTGAAGTGGTATCACCAGCTATTGGGTAATGATGGTCAAGATTTAGATCTTGGTGCGGCTCCCGTGCTGTACTACAACGGCAAGGGAGAACGCATGGTTGGCTTTGGTAGTAAAGATGGATTTTTATATGCCGTAAACCGGGAAACCAAAGAACGCATATTTCGCACGCAAATTACCACCGTAAAAAATGCTGGAGTCAAACCCACCACCGAAGGCGTTGAAATTTGCCCGGGTCCCCTAGGGGGTGTGGAATGGAACGGTCCGGCCTATGACAAGCAAAATAAGGCGATGATCGTAGGCACGGTAGATTGGTGTTCCATATTAACTGCCCAAAAAGAAGAATACGTTTACGAACCTGGCAAATTTTCCTTTGGCGGCAGCTTAGAATTCGTTGGCACCGCGAAAGGTTGGGTTTATTCGGTCGACGGCGATACCGGTGAGGTGAAATGGAAGCGACAAACTGAAGGCCCAATGGTTGCTGGCATCACCCCAACCGCAAGCGGCGTGACCTTTACAGGGGATTTAGCTGGCAACTTTACAACCTACGACAGCAAAAACGGCAAGGTGCTGTACGAAACTAAAGTTGACGGCGGCCTAGCTGGCGGCGTGGTCACTTACATGCGAGATGCTAAACAATACGTGGCCTTCGTTTCTGGTAACGTATCTAGACTCACCTTCGGTAATGCAGGCAGCCCCACGATCAATGTGTACTCTTTGGGCGGTGCGCAAACCAGCGCAACGGAAACTATACCTAGTGAAGCGGCGACCGTATCAACAACTGAATCAGACGGCGAAGAAAAGCAAACGAACTCGGGACAAGAATTGGGCGCGGAAAATTCGCAAGAAAACGTAGAAGAACTGGCGCCAGAAGCTTCGGCTTCTGTCCCATCGGACGCACCGAACAGCGCGTTAGGTCAAATTACCTACGCGCAAGTTTGCGCCTCGTGCCATGGCATGCAAGGAGAAGGTGGCATCGGTCCAAAACTGGCGGGGGCGCACGACCGATTGGGACCCGAAAAAATGATCGAATGGATCAAAAACCCTTCTGAGAAAATGCCGAAATTATTTCCTTCGATGATTGGTGAACAAGAAGTTATCGATGTCACGGAATTTTTGAAACGGCTGAATTAAGCACTCTTATTTCGACACGCCTGGTCGCCGCAAAATATGATTGAGCTGTACACCGCTTCCACACCGAACGGCCATAAAGTATCGATCGCGCTTGAAGAAATGGCGATGCCTTACGCAGTGCATGTCATCGACTTCGAAAAAAAAGAGCAACTCAAACCAGATTTTCTTAGCATCAGCCCTAATGGCCGCATTCCTGCAATCGTTGATAGCGAAACGGATACCCCCCTAATGGAATCCGGCGCTATATTGGTTTATTTAGCAGAAAAGTCCGGCATGTTTCTCCCGTGTTCTGGTCGGGGTCGAGCAAAGGTGATCGAATGGTTGATGTTTCAGATGGCAAACGTAGGGCCAATGATGGGGCAGACCGGCGTCTTCAAACGATATTTCCATGTGGAATTGCCGGACGCCATCGCCCGCTACCATAATGAAACTCTCCGGCTCTACGAAGTCATGGACACGCGCCTGGAAAATGAAGAGTTTCTCGCCGGTGACTATTCGATTGCTGATATGGCAACGGGGCCATGGCTTTGTTTCGCCGATTGGATTGACGTACCGTATTCCGATTTCCCGAACGTGACTCGTTGGATGGAAACCTTATTAGCGCGTCCAGCGTTTGCCAAGGGGATGGAAGTCCCGGCGCCGGTTGACGAGTCAGAACGTCTACGGCGGGCGAAAGCCATAACTACCGACTAATTACTGCGAAATCGCGGATTAAGATTCTTGTGCGTAGTTCGAATCAATTCAGTATACGTCGCCGACGACGCATTCCAGCGCTCTTTTAACGAAAAAAATGCACTTTGAATTCAAAGGCTCGTTGCGGTGGGGTAGCAATCGTTGTGCTAGCTCAATGTAATTGGCGCTCGGCTGACGCTACATTGACCCCGTCTGAAGTTACACGTACGTAATCTTAACCCTGAGGCGTGGCTTGAAAGCCCATAGTCAAATCTTAGTAGCTTCTCATTAGAGTCGCGGATTTACGGCATGGTTAAAAAACAGAAATATCGCCGATGGTTGTTCTCAGCTATCACACACTACGCGTTCCCAGTTGATGAGCTGGATCGCTTCACTGCTAATCAACTTCTACGGACAAACGCACTAGACGTCACCGGCCGGGTTATCTTCGTTAACGAAAAATTCATTAGCATACTCGAAGGTACAGAAGAGTCACTCGCCAACTATGGCAGAGTAATCGAAGGCGATGAAAGACATACTGGTATCGCAACCATCCAGTTCAAAGCGATTGAATGTCGAGAGTTCTCCGATTGGTCGGCGTGTTATCAGCGTCCGATGGGCCACAAGACACGGGCAGGGGCAATCAATTTACTCCGCGATATTCCACCCACGTATTTGGGCTTCCCGCAAGATTCAGAGACGTATATTTATTTTTACGCGTTCTGGCGCGCCGAGGTAAGCGCGCATGATTCTCGCGATCGCAGGATCCGAAAATACTATTAGACGCGAGTTTCTCTAGAAAGACTGGAATCAATTCAGGGCCTGTCAGCTTAAGGCAGAAACCAAACACCAGGCAATTATTAAACCAAGTGGTTGAATACTTACCTCCAGTGGTTTATATTCAACTATATGGTTGAATATAATGAAAACTCACTTGATATGGTCTTCGGCGCGCTCGCCGATCCCACCCGCAGAGCCTTGCTGACGCATCTAGTCGGCGGTGAACAGCGTATTTCCGATTTAGCCGAACCTTTTGAAATATCGCTCGCAGGTGTATCGAAACACATTCAAGTCTTAGAAAAAGCGGGTCTTATTGAGCGACGAGTGGAAGGTCGCACCCATTATTGTCGTTTCGATCCAACTAACTTAGAAAACGCTTATGAATGGTTAGCCTTTTATCAACAATTCTGGACTGATCGTCTCGATGCGCTCGAAAAAATATTCACCTTCGAACAAAAACCTAAACGCAAAAAGTAGTCAGTAAATCGAAAGGAGAAACTGCCGTGACAACACCTGCCCTCATCATAAAACGCACGCTTCCCGCCCCCGTGGACGACGTATTCGCTGCTTGGACTGATCCAAGCGTGATGGCGAAATGGTTTGCGCCCGGCACCCGTAAAGCAACAGATATTATTTGCGACCCTGTTGAGGGCGGCAAATTCCGAGTGGTGATGTTGGCAGACGATGGCAACAAGAGCACGACTTCCGGCATCTACAAAGAAGTCATTCCCAACCGCAAGCTCGTCCACACCTGGCAGTGGGAAGGTTCAGATCATCAAAGCCAAGTGACTATCGAATTTGACTCTGTAGAAGAAAACGTTACCGAAC
>JBCCFA010000039.1:0-15867 GCA_039029975.1 Pseudomonadota bacterium | reverse complement strand
GCAAAAAACACTGGATTACCGGCGGGGGTGTATCTAAATTTCATTTAGTTTTTGCGCGCGTCTTTGCCGAAACTGGGGAAGAAGAAGGCATCGGCGGCTTTATTGCGATTCGCGATGAAGACGCCGGCCTGGTAGTCGGCAATCGCGAACCCACCATGGGATTGCGTGGCATTCCGGAAACACAAGTTTTATTCGAAGACCTCGTTTTAGAGCCCGCGCGAGCGGTGATCCCGCCTTCTGGTTTCAAACGCGGGTTTGGCGATTTGATGAATGCCTACAATGCGCAACGTGTTGGTGCCGGCGCGGTGGCAATGGGTATTGCTTCTGGTGCTTACGAGGCCGCTCGGGCTTACACCTTAAGCCGGGAACAATTTGGCCGACCAATTGCCGAATTTCAAGGTCTGCAATGGATGTTGGCAGACATGTCAACGCAATTGGATGCAGCACGCTTAATGATTTACAGCGCCGCCCGCTCGCGCGGCGACAATAACAGTCCTTTTCCCGACGTCACAGCAGCCGCGCAAGCCAAACTCTTTAGCTCAGAGATGGCGATTAAAATCACCAACGATGCGTTACAATTATTTGGCGCGAAAGGCTACTCGCGGAATACGCCGCTGGAACGCATGGTTCGTGATGCGCGCATGTTCACGATTGGCGGTGGCACCGCACAAATATTGCGTACTGTTATCGCTTCGCGCATTTTAGATAAAAAGCTACCGCAAACACGCGATGGGTATTCGCGGCTTAACGCGTCCGCAGGATAGAACCGGCGCTAAAATCTTGCTCATTTTATTAAACGATTAGGAAACACCATGTCTGCAGTCTCACCTAAAACCACTAGCAAACCAAAAGGCGTCAGCGGGTCATTTAATTGGGAAGATCCGTTTTTATTGGACGCGGAATTGACCGATGAAGAAAAAATGGTGCAGGAAACTGCGCGAAACTACGCCAAAGACAAGCTTGCTCCGCGCGTGCGCGCGGCTTTTCGCGATGAACATTTTGAGCGAGAAATTCTGCGCGAAATGGGCGAGCTAGGTTTGTTAGGGTGTGTGTTGCCAGAAGACTATGGATGTGCCGGATTAGGTTACGTTTGCTACGGTTTAATTGCGCGCGAAATAGAACGTGTAGATTCTGGTTATCGCTCTGCTGCGAGCGTGCAATCATCACTTGTGATGCATCCCATTTATGCTTACGGCAGTGAAGAACAACGGTATAAGTATTTACCGAAGTTAGCGAGCGGCGAGTATGTGGGGTGCTTCGGTTTAACGGAACCTGACCACGGTTCGGATGCGGGTTCTATGAAATCGCGCGCGAAAAATGTTGATGGTGGATTTCGACTCACCGGCAATAAGATGTGGATTTCTAACTCACCCTTGGCAGATGTGTTCGTCGTATGGGCAAAAAATGACGATGGCAAAATTCGCGGTTTCATCTTGGAGCGCGGGATGGACGGGCTTTCGACACCCAAAATCGAAGGTAAGTTTTCAATGCGCGCGTCCGCCACGGGCGAAATCGTGATGGACAATGTCTTCGTTCCAGCTGAAAACGAGTTGCCGAACGCTCAGGGCTTAAGCGGCCCGTTTGGTTGTCTAAACAGCGCGCGATACGGCATTTCTTGGGGCGCCATGGGCGCCGCCGAAGACTGTTGGCATGCGGCACGAAATTACACCTTGGAACGGAGCCAATTTGGTCGCCCGCTCGCCGCCAATCAGTTAATCCAGAAAAAACTCGCCGATATGCAAACGGAAATCGCGTTGGGATTGAATGCGTCTTTACGCGTGGGCAGGCTTATTGAGAATGGCACGGCGGCGCCCGAAATGATCTCTCTAGTGAAACGCAACAACGCCGGCAAAGCCCTGGAAATCGCCCGAGTCGCACGAGACATGCACGGCGGCAATGGTATTTCGGATGAATACAACGTAATACGCCACATGTTGAATTTGGAATCGGTGAATACCTATGAAGGAACGCATGACGTCCACGCACTCATTCTAGGCCGCACGCAAACGGGCATTCAGGCTTTTACTGGCGGTTAGCTGCATCTATTATTGCAGCGCAATAAATCTGCGTTTCAGCTATAATGGTAAAGGCGTGTTGGATGCAGTCCACACGTCTTGCGCCCCAATTCTGGCGGCCGAAGTCACAATTTATGTAGTGCTAACATGATGGAGGAAGCTCATATGCTAGCAATCACTCAGCGCCTTAATGGCGCTTATCTACGCACGTTTGCTGCACCAGTAAACAATACTGGAAGGAGCGAATGAGCATGGCTAAATACACCGAACACTTCCATTTTGAACCCGCGGAATTGGCGCTGATAGAGCGTGCTTTGCGGCGTGAGATTAGTTCGCTCCAGCAACAAGAGCGAGACGAAAATCGTCTCCGAGCCCGCGAACTCAATTCGCTGCTTGGCAAGATTTTCAATCAGAAACGCTTTTATTCGCAGGTAAATGAAACCGGCGTACCGGCGGGATGAAACTGGCGCGCACAGGCGCTTACTTGTAATTAGCGAGTAGCGCTTGTGCGCGTTCAAACATGGGTACCACGCATTGCCCAAGACTTTCCCAAGCCGGTTCGATACGTTTTCCGGTCACGTGTAGCTTGTGGTTCAGACAGGCAATACTTGCAAGACGGTAACCGGCAAACGCTTGGAACCAAATATGGTCATCGGGTAAATACCCCATACCCGATTGATAAATGCTAAGTACTTCTTGCTCAGAAATTGGCGAAACAGGTCGGTAGTTTGAGATCCAATTTTTCTCATCCACTACCATTAAGAGCCAACCCAGATCTAGGGCCTGCGCGCTGATCCCAGAAAGCTCCCAATCGATCACAGCAACAAACTGGTAATCCTCATACAACAAATTCCCCGGTTGAAAATCTCCATGAAATAAACCGAGCTGATAGTCATCCGGTAGATGATCGATCAAGCGTCGCTCGGTTTCCTCGGCGAGTTGAATCCAGTTCGGTTCTAAAGCATGTCGATAAATCGCTTGCCAGCGCGCCAAATTATCACCGAGTTCTTCTGGCGCTTCCCAATCTGGCAAGACCGACTGCCAATCAATACGATGTAATGCGCTCAGTTGTTCAACACATTGGCGCCAAATCGACAGCGCTTGTTCGCCTTCGTGAGCAAATGATTGATGTGGCTCCCACACGAAAAACACCCGTCCAGGTAATTTCTCCATAACGATAAACGGTCGATCGAACCAGGCATTTTCATCATATGCATACGGCACTTTCGGTACCGGCAAGCCGGCATCGTTGAGCGCATTCAATAACGGTGCCTGGCGCAAGACGTCTGTGTTACCTTTCAGCCGCACGCCCGCCGGCGGAATTTTTAACACAAATTCGCTTAGCTGATTTTGACCGTCTTTAACGCCAAACAGATAAGTAAGCCCGGCATGTCCATCCGATTTTTCGAGGTAGCTAAGCTGACAATTTGGCCCGAGGATTTCGCGGACGAACCCATCCAGCCTTGTTTTTAGCGCGGGTAATTCCAAAACTTATTTTAAGAATTCAAACAAGCGATTTTCAATAGCCGTATCGGCATCGCGACTTGCGCCTAAATACCCATTCAGCACGCTAATCGTAATGTAGCCATCACTAAATAACTCGATATCCGCATTTGCCACGCCAGTATCCAACCTTTTCTCATGTAGGAGTGTGATTTTCAGTTCGGTGTTATTTTCTTGCGGTACATACTTTGCGACGAAACCCCCGCGACGCGCAACCGTGGCGAGGCGCGGCCCTTTCACCTTGTCGCTACTGAGTGCCGGATAATTCACATTGAGGATGATGTTGGCGGGCAATAACGGCGCTGCAGCATCAGACCGAGTTTTTTCAATCGCGCGCAGCAAGCGCACCGTAAACTCAGCTGCCGGCTTGAAGCTCGTCATAGTGCTCGGGAAGCGCGTTGGTTTTAACGCCGACTCGTCCATAAACATACCCACAGAGACGGCGATTCCAGGCACACCCATCTGCATACCCATTAAGGCTGCCCCAACCGTACCCGATAAATTGGTATTGCTGCCCAGGTTCTGCCCAAAGTTCGCGCCCGAAACGATAAAATCTGGCGAATCTTCCGCAAGGAACAAATCAAGCGCAACCGCCACGGCGTCTGCTGGCGTGCCATCGACAGCCCAACGTGTTTCCGCAAGCTGTTCAAAACTCAGCTTTTTCGTCGTTACCTTCATACTGGTGGCGCTTTGTTGCGTCCGCGGAGCCACCACGCTCAAGCGATAGCCTGCCTCACCCAAAGCCGTTTCGACCGCTTTTAAGCCCGGCGCCTCAATCCCATCGTCGTTCGTTAGTAATATGTGTAACGGTTCCGCTTGAGCGCACCAATGGGTCAGCACAGATAGAACGATTGCCAATACACAACATGCTGAATTAAAAAGATTTTTCATTCTTTGGCCCGCTGTTTGGAGGTCCAGTTTTATTTGCTTGCTGTCGTTATGATCTCAATTATGTACGATAAATCGATGTATACTAAGCAGTTTTATTACACCTGATTCGCTGAGTAGGAGTTGACCCATGCCCGAAGCCGTTATTGTATCAACAGCCCGCACCCCATTATGTAAAAGCTGGCGCGGTTCTTTCAATATGACGCACGGCGCCACGTTGGGCGGTCACGCGGTTAGCGCGGCACTTGAGCGCGCAAACATCGGCCCCGATGAAGTTGAAGATGTAATTATGGGATGCGCCAACCCTGAAGGCGCCACGGGTAGCAATATTGCGCGCCAGATCGCGCTTCGTGCGGGGATGCCCGTCACGGTCAGCGGCATGACGGTGAATCGATTTTGCTCTTCCGGCTTGCAGACGGTGGCTCTGGCCGCGCAACGGGTCATCGCGGGCGAAGCAGATACCTTTGTCGCCGGCGGCGTTGAATCAATCTCATGCGTTCAAAACGAAATGAATCAGCACATGCTGACGGAAAATTGGTTAAGCGAAAACAAACCTGCCATCTACTGGCCGATGTTGCAAACCGCTGAAACCGTCGCCGGCCGCTATAAAATTTCCCGTGGGGATCAGGATCGTTACGGTGTCGATAGTCAAAATAAAGCGGCCGAGGCACGGGAAGCGGGCAAGTTCGCCGACGAGATCGCCCCTATAACCACGACGATGAAAATCGTTGACAAAGAAACCGCCCAAGAATCTTTCAAAGAAGTCACGGTTGAACATGATGAAGGCATTCGACCAGGGACAACCTATGAAGGCGTTTCTCAAATCAAACCAGCTATCGAGGGTGGTGTCATCGCTGCCGGTAACGCCAGCCAATTCTCTGACGGTGCTGCAGCACAAGTGATCATGAGCGATACCCTCGCCTCGAAAAAAGGCTTGTCGCCACTAGGTATTTTTAAAGGTTTCGCCGTAGCCGGCTGCGAGCCCGACGAAATGGGTATCGGACCTGTGTTTGCGATCCCTAAATTGCTGAAACAGACCGGCATGTCAGTAGACGATATTGATCTCTGGGAGTTGAACGAGGCTTTCGCGGTGCAAGTGATTTATTGCCGCGACAAACTCGGCATTCCTAACGATCGTTTAAACGTCAACGGTGGTTCCATCGCCGTAGGTCATCCTTATGGTATGACGGGCAGCCGACTGACAGGGCACGCGTTGATTGAAGGTAAACGTCGTGGCGCCAAAAACGTCGTGGTGACCATGTGCATTGGCGGTGGCATGGGCGCAGCCGGACTGTTCGAAGTTTGCTAAAAGCTCGACAATAGACAACCGATCATTCAGTTAACATTTAAAACGAGGTCCATTCGCTATGGCCGATGCATACATCTACGACACAGTCAGAACCCCTCGCGGCAAAGGCCGTCCCTCCGGCGCCCTGCATGCGGTAACCCCAACTAATCTTGCCCGCCAAGTACTGGAAGCAATCCGTGATCGGAATGCGCTAGATACCAGCAGGGTTGACGATATAGTGCTCGGCTGCGTGTCACCGGTTGGTGAGCAAGGTTCAGACATTGCTCGGGTGGCGGCGATCATGGCCGACTACGATCAGAAAGTGCCAGGCAAACAGCTAAATCGCTTCTGTGCCTCGGGCTTGGAAGCCGTTAATTCGGCGGCTGCTCAAGTGATGTCCGGCCAATCAGACCTCACGATCGGCGGTGGCGTTGAATCGATGTCGAGGGTTCCCATGGGTTCAGATGGCGGCGCATGGGCAACAGACCCGCAGGTGGCTTATGAAACTTACTTTGCGCCGCAAGGGATCGGCGCCGATCTAATCGCGACGATGCAAGGCTTCTCGCGAGACGATGTGGATAATTACGCGGTAGAAAGCCAAGCTCGCGCAGCGCGCGCCTGGGATTCGGGCTACTTTGATAAGTCGATTGTGCCAGTAGTGGATCAATTGGGCACGACCGTGCTTGATCACGACGAGCATATGCGCCCGGGCACCACACGAGAAGATTTAGGACAATTACGTCCAGCATTTACCGACTTAGGCGAAAAATACGGATTTGATTCGGTGGCCATGCAGAAGTATCCAACTGTTGAAGCGATCAATCATGTTCACACTGGCGGTAACTCTAGCGGCATTGTCGACGGCGCTGCTGGCGTCCTTATCGGTACCAAGGAAGTTGGCGAGCAGTTGGGCTTAAAACCACGCGCAAAAATTAAAGGCTTTGCCTCGGTCGGCTCTGAGCCCACCATCATGCTCACTGGTCCCGCACCATCGGCCCGCAAAGTGTTGGAACGTTGCGGCATGGATAAGTCCGATATCGATTTGTTCGAGCTTAATGAGGCGTTTGCCTCTGTCGTGATGCTATTTATGGAAGATCTTGGCGTACCACACGACAAAATTAACGTGAACGGCGGCGCGATTGCCATGGGCCATCCACTGGGCGCAACCGGTGCAATGATTTTGGGCACCGTGTTGGACGAACTAGAACGACGCGGCGAAGGCACCGCCTTAATTAATCTGTGTGTTGGCGCGGGCATGGGTACCGCCACTATTATCGAAAGATTGTAGCGCTTTATCGAACCGTCGGCGGTTCGATAACCAACACCACTTTCTCTAATCCTACTCGCGCCCCAGTCAGCCTGGCTGGGGCCATCAATTGAGACGAATACCATGGCTGAATATTTATCCCTAGAGGTTGATGAAGACGGCGTCGCGATAATCACCATCAATTGTGCGGACCAACCCATGAATGTGCTCGGCCCTCAGCTCATTGCGGACATTTCAAGTGCGTTAGATAAAGTTCAACATGATGACGCCATCACCGGCGCCATCTTCACGTCTGCTAAAAAAGATTTTATGGCCGGTGCGGATTTGAAATGGCTGTGTGAAACCTTGGATAAAAACATGGATGCCAAGGAGGCATTTGCTTTTGCCATGCCGCTAAATGAAGGCTATCGACGGATCGAAACGCTCGGCAAGCCATTCGTTGCCGCGATCAATGGGACCGCGCTTGGCGGCGGACTCGAGTTGGCGCTAACGTGTCATTACCGAGTCGCGATCGATAATGACAAAACGGCAATCGGCTTACCTGAAGTGCAAGTTGGATTGTTGCCGGGTGGCGGCGGCACGCAACGCCTACCGCGTTTAATTGGCATCGAGAAATCTCTACCGCTCCTCCTGAGAGGCACACATATTAGCCCTGCCAAGGCGCACAAGCTTGGCATTATCGATGAATTGGTCAGTGAAGATGAATTAATCACGGCTGCGAAGCGCTGGCTCAAAGAGGTGGGGGATCCGGAGCAGCCATGGGACAAAAAGGGTTACAAAGTGCCTGGCGGCGCTGGTGCCATGCACCCAGGCGCAGCACAGCAGTTTATGGGTGGCACCGCGATGGTCGCCGAGAATGCGAAGCATAACTACCCTGCCCCAATAGCGATTTTGTCTAGCGTCTACGAAGGCACCATCTTGCCGATAGATCGCGGCTTAACGATTGAATCGCAGTACTTTGCCACGCTCATGGCGAATCCGGTGGCGAAAAACATGATTCGCACGCTATTCGTGAATAAGGGCGCCGCAGACAAACTGATTAGGCGACCAGACAATGTTGCGTCGTCAAAAGTTAGCAAACTTGGCATTCTGGGCGCGGGGATGATGGGCGCCGGCATCGCTTACGCTTCAGCGCGAGCTGGGATGGACGTGGTCCTGCTCGATCGCACCGCCGACGATGCAGCAAAAGGTAAGGCCTACTCGCAGACTTTATTTGACAAAGCCATTGAGCGCGGCAAATCTACGCCAGAGAAAGCTAGACAGGTTTTAGATCGTATTAAACCGACGGATAGCTATGCAGAACTTGCAAATTGTGACTTAGTTATTGAAGCGGTGTTCGAAGATCGCAGTATCAAAGCCGATGTAACGAAAGCCACCGAAGCTGTCATTGGCGAAGATGCGATATTTGCTAGCAACACTTCCACCCTACCGATTACCGGCTTAGCTGAGGCCTCGAGCCGCCCGAGTACCTTTATTGGCATCCATTTTTTCTCACCGGTCGAAAAAATGCCGCTCGTTGAAATCATCGTTGGCGAGAAAACGAGCGACGAAGCGATCGCGCGGAGCCTAGACTACGTGGCGCAACTTAGGAAGACACCCATCGTCGTGAGTGACTCGCGCGGATTTTATACGTCTCGCGTGTTTTCAACGTTCACCGACGAAGGAACTACCATGCTCGATGACGGCATCATCCCTGCCGTTATTGAGAATGCGGCGAAATTTTCCGGGATGCCGGTTGGGCCGCTCGCCGTTTTGGACGAAGTGACCTTAGAACTTGCATACAAGGTGACCAAGCAAACTGAACAAGATCTCGGTGCCGACTATGAGCCGGCATCCGGCTGGCCTGCGCTCGAGAAGATGGTCGAACTGAATCGTAAGGGCAAACGATTTGGTGCAGGGTTTTACGAATACCCCGAGGATGGAAAAAAACATCTATGGTCGGGTTTGAAAGAACAATTTCCGACCACCGATGACCAACCGGATTTCGAACTAGTGAAAAAACGCCTGTTGCACCGTCAGGCCCTTGAGGCGGCACGTTGTCTAGAAGAAGGCGTTATTTCCGCGCCGGAAGATGGCGACATCGGCTCGGTGTTCGGGATTGGCTTTCCGCCATATACAGGGGGGCCATTTGGCTACATCGATACAATCGGTATTCAACAGTTCGTTGCGGACTGCGAACAGCTTGCGAACGATCATGGTAAGCGCTTTCAGCCATCCGAGTGGCTGAAGAAGCGAGCCTCAAAAGGCGAGAAATTTTACGCGTGAGTTGAGCGGCGGAGCGCTAACTTAACGCCAATTTTGCCAAATAGGTTCGCACTGTTTCGGCAGTTGCCCTGCCCCACCGAGCGCCGCCCATGGACGACCCAAGGCGTGAAAATCGGAACCGAGAGACGCTTGCAAATGATGCTCAGTTGCCAGTTTTGCGAGCATTTGAGTTTCGCTCGACACCTGCTTACCACTGATCACCTCTATAGCGTCACCGCCCATCGCGGCAAAATCTGCAATCAGCGTTCGCATTTTTTTTCGACTGATATCGTATTTCAAGGGATGCGCCAGCACCGCCGCGCCACCGCCGGCTTTGATTGCAGCAATCGCCGTAGAGACGCTCGTCCAATTACTCTTGATGTAGGCTTTGCCCGTCCGACCTAAGAAACGTTTGAAGGCTTTTTGCTGATTCTTCGCATATCCGCCGGCAACAATCATGCCCGCGATGTGCACACGTCCAGGTTGACCTGCTTGTCTGGCTAAATCTGAGTACTGAATGGGCACGCCGACTCGCGCTAGTTTTTCGCAAATTTGCCGATTACGATCTGCCCTGGCGACACGCTGCTGGCCTATCAAACGTTTGATAGGTTCGCTTTCGCCAGCGTAGTTCAAACCGACAATATGAACATCCATCTGTTCCCATCGCGTCGAAAACTCGATACCACGAATAAGCTTGATTGCCTGACCGAACGCGTTTTTGTCCTCTGTCTCTGGCTTAGATAACTGCTCGAAGGCCTCATCATTATCGTGATCGGTGATTGCCAGTTGTGTCACTCCCGCCTCGCAGGCGTGGGCAAGGAGCTCTAGTGGGCTTAAGGTGCCATCAGATAAATTTGTATGGGTGTGTAAATCGATCATTGGTGAACAATCACGATTTTACCGGTCGCCTGGTTTGATTCCATGTATTCATGGGCAGCGACGAGCTCTTCGAAAGCGAAGACACGGTCGATCGGTGGTGTTGCCTTGCCCGCCTCGATCTGTTGCAAATATTGCTGAAATGCCTGTCTGTCAAAATCTTCAGGACCACCAGAATAAGCGGTTAATTTCGTTGTATGCGGAATATCTTCCATTGGTGTGAATTCGTTAAACGTCCACTGATTGCCCAAAATGCCCGTCATACAAACTGTGCCACCCGGCTTGCAGATTTTTAGCGAATCTTTTAGTGTCGCAGTACCCACTAGCTCCAAAACGCAATCAATATCGATCCCAGCGCTTTGCTTGCGCGCAGCGAGACGGCCATCATCGATCCAAACATGGTCTGCGCCAGCAGCCAGCAGTGTATCGACCTTCTGTTCCGAACGCGTTGTCGCCACAACGCTCATCTCTAAAATCTTGGCGAGTTGCAGCGCCATTCTGCCAACAGACGATGTACCCCCACGAATAAGGAGCGTTTGTTGTGCTTGTCCACCTAAGCCGGCCGTCAAGGAGCCCCAGCTGGTTTGAAACATCTCTGGCAAAGCCGCTAATACGCTTGGCGCCAAACTCGTTTTGATCGGAAAGACTACGCGCTCAGGCAGCAAGGCAAATTCGGCATAGGCACCATCGTAATCGCGACCCATGCCGCCCATCAGCGCAACAACCTGACTACCCACATCAAGCGATTCTGAGTTAGATTCGACCACACGGCCTACGCACTCAATACCGAGCACGCGCGGAAATTTAACGTTTGGTGAATAACCCTGTCGGGTAAACATCTCCGATCGGTTTATGCCGAACCCTTCAATTTTAATTAGCACCCAACCAGATTTAATTTCCGGGTAAGCGCGAGGCGTTTTCTTGAGCACAGACGGCGGTCCAGGCGCCTCGACCACGAATGCCACATAATCGTTCATTGCTGTTCGGCGGCGGCGCTTGGCGCAGTGGGATCCTTGCTAATAATTACAACTAAGGGATTCCGCGGGTTGAACCGCGAACCCGCAACCCTAATGCGTCTTTCGCGGATAGCCTGAAATATTTCACGGCGGGTTTTTAGGGTTGTCACATAGTAAACAATGAAAGCAATGACGTAGAAGGCAAAAATTGATTGCTTTAACGGTTCCGGATCAAACGGAAATTGCACGACTGACAATACAAGCATCAAAGATAGGCCGACCAAAAGCAAATACAGCCACGTTGCCTTGTAGCGTATGGAAATTTCGGTGGTGGTTTCCGAACGGCTAAGAAAGATTCCCATGAGTCGCTCTTAAATAATTATTTGACTCAATTTTCCCCGAACTCAGAGTCAAATTAAAGCCGTGATGATGCGACTGTTTTTTCTGTAGCGTCTTGTCGGAAAAACCGCCTTATCTAGTGAAATAAGGCCGTGTAATTTTCGGTAGTTGCTGCGGCCAGTTCGCTAAATTCTTCCTCTCTTAATTCCGAGAGAAAACGCGCGGTATATTGCACAAACGCAGGCTCATTCGTTTTGCCGCGCTTCGGCACTGGCGCCAGCCAAGGCGAGTCAGTTTCGACCAACATTCGGTCGAGAGGGACTTTCTTTGCAACCGCCTGAAGTTCCTGCGCGTTTTTAAACGTCACGATACCTGAAAAAGAGATGTAAAACCCAAGATCCATGGCCGCGCTTGCGGTGTCATAATCTTCGACGAAACAGTGCATTACGCCACCAACTTCTTTTGCGTTTTCCTCCCGCAGTACCTTCAAAGTGTCCGCCCGAGCATCTCGAGTGTGAATAATTAGTGGTTTTCCAAGCTCTTTGGCTGCATTGATATGCGTACGGAATCGAGCAACTTGCCAGTCGAGATTTCCTTCGCTGCGAAAATAGTCCAAGCCGGTTTCCCCAACCGCCACGACTTTATCGTGCGTTTCCACTAACTTCACGATATCCGCCACGGATGGTTCAATCGCGTCGTTATCGGTGTTTGGATGAACGCCGACGCTGGCAAATACATGTTCGTGATCGGCCGCGGCTTGAAGGACTTCGTTGATAGTTTCAATTTGCACACCAACACACAACATCTCTTGAACATCGCTAGCGTGGGCGTCTGCCACGATGTCTGTAATCGATCTATCCTCGCTCGCGATCAACGGTAAGTGGCAATGGGAGTCTACTAACTTCACGATTTTCTACGGCTAAGATGTTTGGAGAAACAACGACTGTCGTTTCCGGGCTGCTTACATGGTGTGGGTCTGTCGATCAGATTTGAGCGCACCAGCTAATTCCGTTTCAATCTTGCTACGGGTCGCACCATTATCTAGCTCACTAAACTGAACACCGATGCCCGCTGTTCTATTGCCTTGAGCGCCGGTTGGCGTAATCCACACAACGCTCCCCGCAACTGGGAGCTTTTCCTTGCTGTCGGTTAACGTAAGGAGCATAAATACTTCATCGCCCAACTTATACGATTTATTGGTTGGTATGAACAAACCGCCATTTTTGATGAAAGGCATATAGGCCGCATACAAGGAGCTTTTGTCGCGAATAGTGAGTGACAAAATGCCTTGACGCGGATTTTTGCCGCCAGCTGCTGCCATGGTATTGCTTCTCCGTTAATGCTCTCTTGAGGCACACAGCCTCTTCGCTAACTGCCTACCCCGCAGTTGTGCTCATTTGCACGCGATCGTTTATCGTTAACCAAATCGTATCTAAGAGGTCCGCGTCCCGAGGATTCGTGGCGCTCAGTAGCTGCCGCCGCGCTTCACTAATCACATCGGAAATCGCATATAAGTCTCTCAAGTTTAATTCATTTATACATGCTTGCAAGTTTTTGTTTGGTATGACTTTTTCGAATTCCGTCGCGTTTTCGCCGAGAATTTTGCTGCGAATTAAGGAATAAATGAATATGGCGAGCTCCGAAATCATCACATCGATTGGTGTGTCCCTTAAGGTTTGCGCAACTTCTAAGGGATTAGCGCGTTTAGTCCGTAGCGCCTGCCAGCTGTCGGCAAATTGGTCCTGTAAGTCGCCGGCACCCTCTTCCATGCGCCTCAGCGCCTGCAAAGGGGCACCACCGCTGTAAACCAACATTTCGTCTATATCTGTACCGCTTGGTACTTCATCCTCTAACCAAGCTTTTGCGCTTTCGTATTCAATTCTTTCAAAGGGAACACGCTGACAACGGCTACGAACGGTCATTGAAATCGCGTCATAGCGGTCGGTGACCAACAAAATGGTGCTTCCCGCAGGAGGCTCTTCCAGCGTTTTTAGCAGCGCATTGCTCGCGGCCCGGTTCATGTTTTCCGCTGGCGAGATGATGGTCACCTTACGACCGCCATAATGTGGTTTTAGTGCATAGAAACCGCTTAGCGAGCGAATTTGATCAATACCGATCGCCTTACCCTCTTCTTCCGGTGCCACGCGCATAAAATCCGGATGACTCCCGGCAACGAATTGAAGGCAACCACGACACTCGCCACAGTACGACTGGCCGTCGGGCACCTTTTCACACAATAACCGTTGGGCAAATTGGGTAGCGAATTCATCATGTCCGGCTCCAGCGATGCCGCTCAGTAAGTTTGCATGTCCCAGTTTGTCCTGTTCGATCGCGTCGTTCAGTCTACGCCATTGCGCCCGCTGCCACGGATAAGGGCCTACCATTTAAATTTCTCGACTACGGCGGCATAGATAAGCGCCGCGACTTTATCGACAGACATCGCCGCATCGATAACGCAAAAGCGTTTCACTTCAGATTGCGCGCGATGCAAATAAGCGCTGCGCACGCGGTGGAAAAATTGCATTTGCTCCTGCTCGAAGCGATCTTTTTTACTCCGTTTTTCGGCTCTTGCGAGGCCAATTTCAGGATCCAAATCAAGCAAAAACGTAAGATCTGGCGCGAAACTTCCCTGCACAAGTCGCTCTAATTTTTCGATTTGGCTCAAATCGACCCCTCGCCCGCCACCTTGATACGCAAAACTCGCATCGGTAAATCGATCGCAAATCACGATATTGCCATTTGCCAAAGCTGGTTTAATGACCCGCGCAAGGTGTTCTGCGCGCGCCGCAAACATCAACAGCAATTCGCTCATCTCGGTCATTGGAGGCACTTCGGGATTCAATAATACTGCGCGCAAAGCCTCGCCTAACTCAGTGCCGCCTGGTTCGCGCGTTAAGATCACATTTTTTTTTAGCTCGTCGCGGAGCGTCTTCGCGAGCAATTCGCACTGGGTGCTTTTACCAACCCCTTCCGCGCCTTCGAACGTAATAAAATAAGACATGCTATTTTTTTAGCTGATATTTTCTAACCGCGGCATTATGCGCTTTCAAGGTGGCGGAAAACTCGTGCCAGCCATCACCTTTTGCAACGAAATATAGCGCGTCTCCATCCGCGGGATTTAAGGCCGCTTCAATTGCCGCCTCGCCCGGCATGGCGATGGGGGTTGGTGGCAAACCAAATCGAGTGTACGTATTGTAAGCGGTATCGGTGCGCAAATCTTTGCGCCGAATGTTGCCGTCGAAGCTTTCTCCAATACCGTAGATGACGGTTGGATCGGTTTGTAGCTTCATGCCCTTATTTAGGCGACGGACAAACACCCCTGAGATTTGCTTACGCTCGGCGGCTTGGCCAGTCTCTTTCTCAATGATTGAGGCCATGATCAAGGCCTCATAAGGGCTTTCGTAGGGCAGCTCCTTAGCCCGATGATCCCAATGATGTTGCAGCACCGTCTGCATCTTGGAATAGGCCCGCCTGAGTAAATCTGTATCTGTCGAACCTATTTCATAAGAATAAATTGCTGGAAATATCCATCCTTCTAGCGATGTCCATTCAGGGGCTATTTGCATGCTTACTTCCGCTGGAGAAAGCTCAGCCAAAGTCTGCTTCAGACGAGGTGTAGCAGCCAGTTGCGCCATAACATCACGGATATTCATCCCTTCAATAATGCTGAAAGATAAGCTCGCCGTGTCGCCCGCCACAACTTTCTTCAGCAAGCTCAGCGGCGTGTCCGCCGACATCAGCTCGTAAGTACCGGCTTGTATTTTGTTAGCCACTTTTTGCCGACGCGCTTCTATTTCGATAAAGAACGCTTCTTGCACCCAACCATTTGCAGCGATTGTGTTTGCGAGCATTCGCATGTTCATGCCTTTAGGGACGACAAAGTACTCTGTCGTCGCAATAGGTAAGGGTTTGATCAAAGCGGCTTGCATGTCCTGCCATAGATGGTGTGCTGCCCAAGCAAGCAATACCCCGCCAATCACTATCAAAAGGGCAAGGAACTTAAATACCCTAAGCACGAGGGCGGTCTTCTAAGAAATTTTGCATGTCAACGGCGAAGCTAGATTTCTCGTAATGTTTAGCGGCTTGCGTCGCTGTATGACCAGGTTCGAATTTCGTGACATGGACAATGCCGAGTATCGCGTTGCTAAGGCATAAGGCGTTTGCTTGGGTAAGAGATTCGAGCGTTAGCTCGGCTTCTTCTATCGGCAATCCGTTAACAGTTCCCCGTTGCAGTACGGCCTCACGCATCGTCCCTTTCACGCCACAATTATCTAATTTCGGTGTAACGACCACGTCATCGAACACAACGAACAAATTCGATTTTGTGCCGCCGATTACCGCGCCATCCGTTGATAACATGAGCGCTTCATCCCAGGCGCGATCTCGGAGAGATGATGTCCAGTGTGCGCTACCCCGTTATCTTTTCTCGTCGAGCCATGTACCGTCTTCTGACTATCGCTATCTATCAGCCCGGTCTGCTGGCAGGAATCG
>JBCCFA010000038.1:0-16117 GCA_039029975.1 Pseudomonadota bacterium | reverse complement strand
GGATTAAACACGATATGGTATGTCCGCCCAGAACCAGGATGGACCCGTCGACCCGACATTCGTCGAACAATTTCCTCATCATCCACCGCTATTTCAATGACTCGGTCCACTTTAACCCCGCTATCTCGTAATCCTTCCGCTTGCGGGATAGTGCGCGGAAAACCATCAAATAAGAAGCCATTTTGGCAGTCTGACTCGGTAATTCGCTCTTTGACGAGGCCCAAAATGATGTCGTCGGAAACGAGACCACCACTGTCCATAATTTCTTTAGCCGCACGTCCTAATTCGGTGCCAGCGGCGACGGCAGCGCGCAACATATCGCCAGTAGATATTTTTGGGATACCGAACTTTTCGCAAATAAAATCCGCTTGCGTCCCTTTGCCGGCGCCCGGACCGCCTAATAAGATTAATTTCATAAATAATCCTCCAAACCTAAGTTCTTAGCTAAACTTTGCGTAACGTGGCGACAAATATGTCGACAGCACTTCTGAACAAACCGAGACGAATCATGAAACTTGATTTTGAGTCGAATACTACGACACCAATAATTACCGAATATTCAGATAAAGGTATCGTGATCGCAAATCAAAACCTTAATACGCCCTTCATCGCGTGCGGCGAAGAGCTGCAAATTGACGTATTGCCCGGTGAAGTATCCGAACTCAATGAACAAATAATTGAAGCGATCATGGCCAACGACGTCGATATCATCATCTTAGGGACCGGTAGCGAGCAAACTTTCCCGGACGCAGCCATCACACTACCGGCATTGCAGCGAGGTGTGGGCGTAGAAGTCATGGAAACCGGCGCCGCGTGTCGTAGCTATAATGTGCTCGTGTCCGAAGGAAGGAAGGTTGCTGGCATATTTTACCCGCTGGGGAATCGCTAGGCCGTCGGTGACTCGAATTTCAACTCAGCGTAGACCAAATTACGCTTCAGCGAACAAAGCATCGACGGAGAAACCTTCCCGTTCGAGAATTTGGCGAAGTCGTCGCAAGGCCTCTATTTGAATTTGCCTCACTCGCTCCCGTGTCACACCAATCTCCTCACCCACTTCCTCCAAAGTGGCGATCTCCCGGCCATACAAGCCAAATCGACGCACCACAACAGCGCGTTGCTTGTCGTTGAGCTGTCCTAGCCATGTATCAATATGCCGCTGAACATCGCTGTCTTGTAAAATCGATGCCGGATCAGGGTTCTGCTCATCTGGGATAGTGTCAAGAAGCGAGCGTTCTGAATCTCGTTCCGCAGGCACATCCACCGACGCGATCCTCTCATTCAAACCGAGCATCCTTTCAACGTCTTCGATGGGTTTGTCCAACATCTCAGCGACATCTTCCGGGCTAGGTTCGCGATCCAGTTTTTGTGCGAGCTGCCGGGCGGCCCGAAGATAAACGTTGATTTCTTTGACGACATGAATGGGCAAGCGAATGGTGCGAGTCTGATTCATCAACGCACGCTCTATCGTTTGCCTGATCCACCAGGTCGCATAGGTTGAAAATCGAAAACCCCGTTCCGGGTCGAATTTTTCTACAGCGCGAATCAGACCGAGGTTCCCTTCTTCGATGAGATCGAGCAACGCCAGACCGCGATTCATATAGCGACGCGCGATTTTTACAACCAAACGCAGGTTTGATTCAATCATGCGCTTACGGGCGGCTTCATCTCCTTTCAGCGCCAACCGCGCGAAATACACCTCTTCTTCTGCCGACAGTAGGGGTGAGAAACCGATTTCTCCGAGATACAGGCGCGTAGCGTCTAAATCTCCCTGGGTTATGTCTTTAGATTTGCCTTTCTTCTTCTTGCCGGTCTTTGCGGATTCTGGTTCGCTGTCATCGTCTTTACCAGCATCATCCATGTCTAGGTCGACTTCCTCTTCGATGTCTTCCGCATCTTCGCTCTCTGAGGAAACCTGTAAATCGTCATCTTCTGTTTTGTCGTCCTTACCAGTCATATTGTTTTAGCGCCGAGGAAGGTAATTGGTTGGTTCAACGGCTTTGCCGTTGCGTCTTATTTCGAAATGTAACATAACCTGTTTCGTACCGGAATTGCCCATTGTCGCAATTGGCTGGCCAGCTTTAACGTTAATGCCCTCCGAAACAAGAATTTTTTCATTGTGCGCGTAGGCGCTTAAGAACAAATCGTTGTGCTGAATGATCAGTAAATTGCCATACCCACGCAAGCCGTCACCGCTGTAGACCACCTTACCGGCCTCGGCCGCAATTATTTTGCTACCACGCTTACCCGTAATTTCAATGCCTTTGGTGCCCAAGGCACTCGTCGCCGCTGTCACTTTGCCGATCGCGGGCCATCGCCAATTCAATGGTTTGGTGGTTTGAGGACTTTTTTTCGCCTGCGTGACCTTCTTATTCCGGCTAGTTCGTTCGCCCTGCTTTTTTGTTTTCGGCGGCGTCAGTCGCAGCTTTTGTCCAACAAAGATCAAATTTGCATTCTTGAGCCGATTCCAACGCGCGATATCGTGGTGATTCAGCCCGAATCGCCAAGCGATGGCTTGCAAGGTATCGCCTTTGACCACGGCGTACACGCGTGGCGCGTTTTGTTTGCTTGGTTTTGGTTTACGGATTGAGCGTTCAACGGCTGGAGATTTCGTAACCGCCTTATCGGTTATTGGCGCCCGCGTTGAATGCGAGCACGCAACCAGCACAATTGCCAGTGCAGCAATGGACCAGTGTTTCCATTTGCCCGCCATATTTACCGCTAAATCTCACGCCATGCCGTCTAATAATGGGACAAAGCTAACGTGATCTAGAATCCGCTGCTCGAAGCCCGATTCCTGACGCGTTACCAGTAACAGCTCTTGGTGACCAGAACGTCCGACGGGAATCACTAAACGACCCCCGATGGCGAGCTGGCCTAGCAGCGCGTCAGGGACTTCGACAGCTGCCGCGGCGACCAAAATGGCGTCAAACGGTGCGTTCTTTTCCCAGCCTTCTAAACCATCACCGTGACGCACGCGGACATTATTGATTTTTAATTCGTACAAGCGCGTGCGTAGCTTATTTGCTAAAGCAGCCAGTCGCTCAATGCTGAATACACGGTCGGCAAAATTGGCCAAAAATGCGCTTTGGTAACCACAGCCCGCGCCTATCTCCAGGACATTCGCCATCGCACCGGAATCAACTAAGACTTCGGTCATCGCAGCAACGATATAAGGTTGCGAAATAGTCTGACCAAAACCTATTGGCAAGGCGTTATTCTCATAGGCGCGACTGGCCAGCGCCTCGTCAACAAATAGATGACGAGGTATCGCACGCACCATTTCAAGCACGCGTTCGTTTCTTATACCCATGGCTCGAAGTTGATCGGCCAAGCGATTTCTGGCCCGCTGCGAGGTCAAACCAATACCTTGATGATTAACTGCCACTTTTTCTCCGCGCATCAACTTTTGGCCATCGCTTGGCTAAAACAACTTTGAAGCTGTTCCTGAGTTCAAATAACTGGTTCGTCACAAACGAAATCATGACGCCCAAAGATACTCCAGCAGGGCTTTTTGCGAATGCAGCCGATTGCCAGCCTCTGCCCACACAACAGAATCAGGATGATCAATCACCTCGGCGCTCACTTCTTCGCCGCGATGCGCCGGCAAGCAATGCATAAACAAGGCATCGGGTTTCGCTTTGCTCATTAACGCGGCATTCACCTGAAAACCTCGAAATGCTGCTAGGCGCTCGTCGGCATCAGATTCTTGGCCCATGCTTGCCCATACATCCGTTACCACAAGATCCACGTCTTTTACCGCTTGTTCGGGTGAATCAAAGGATTCTACTCGGGCATTTGACGGTGGCCTTTCCAACATCTTTGCGGCATAGCCCGAAGGGCTAGCGATGTTCAATACAAATCCGAACCGATCGGAAGCATTGATATAGGAATTACACATGTTATTTCCGTCGCCTACCCATGCCACCCGCTTATCGCGAATTTGTCCTCGGAACTCCGCATACGTTTGCATATCGGCTAATAACTGACAAGGATGGAAGTCATCCGTTAAGCCGTTGATGACTGGCACCATGGCATTTGCAGCGAGTTCCTCCACATCGCTTTGGGCAAACGTACGGACAAATAGACCGTCACACATCTCACTCAAAACCCGGGCCGTATCCGCAACAGGTTCGCCACGACCCAGTTGAGAATCTTTGGGAGACAGAAAAATTGCGCTACCGCCGCCTTCAGTCATCGCGGATTCAAACGAGACGCGCGTGCGAGTTGAAGACTTGTCGAAGATCATCGCGAGCACGCGCTGCTCAAAGATTCGCGGCCTTATTCCTTGCGCTCGAAGTTGCTTCAGCTCTAGCGCTCGTTCAACAATTCTTTGCGCGTCCTCTGCGCCGATATCTAGCAATGTTCGGAAGTGTCGCGTTGTCATAATAGATGGTCGAAAAGTTAAGCGTGTTCTTTTTCTTCGATTAGTTTGCAAACGGTGTTGACCATCTCGCCGAGTTCATCATCCGACATTATCATTGGTGGTAATAGGCGAATGACCTTGTCGGCTGTCACATTTATAAGCAGTCCACTATCGAGCGCTTTGCCAACCAATTCGCTACATGATTCGGTAAGCTCTATACCGATCATCATGCCTTGCCCGCGGATATCGCCAACGAGTTCTAACGCGCCTAGCCGATCGCGAAATGCCGCAAGACAATGATCTCCCATTGAGGCAGCCCGTTCAGCGATTGATTCCTGTTCCATGGTTTCTAATACAGCTAGCGCTGCTCGAGTTGCCAATGGATTACCACCAAAAGTCGAACCGTGAGTACCCGGCTGCAGTACTTCGGCTGCATCGCCGCGAGCCAAACAGGCGCCAATAGGTACACCGTTGCCCAAGCCTTTCGCCAAAGTCATTACATCTGGCACGATGTTCTCATGTTGATGCGCAAACCATTGTCCGGTTCTACACATGCCGGTTTGGATTTCGTCGATCATTAGCAAGCGGCCGAAGCGATCGCAAAGCTCGCGCAGATCAGCGAGGTACCCTGGAGGTGGGAGAACAACGCCACCTTCCCCTTGGATTGGCTCGACGAAGACGGCGACCACTGTTTCATCTTGAGCTAAGGTCTGTTCAGCAGCCGATATGTCGCCAAAAGGCACATGCACAAAACCACTCAACAGCGGTTCGAACCCGGCATGAACTTTAGGGTTGCCCGTAGCACTTAAGGTCGCCATGGTGCGACCGTGAAAACTGCCTTCAGCCACCAAGACTTTTGGGCCATTGAGTCCCCGCTCGTTGCCAAAACGGCGCGCGAGTTTGAGCGCCGCTTCGTTTGCCTCAGCACCAGAGTTACAGAAAAACGTGTGCGTTAAACCGCTTAATGCCGCGAGTTTAGTCCCCAGGGTTTCCTGGTGAGTAATTCGGTATAGATTTGACGTGTGAACCAGCGTTCCCGCTTGCAAACATAGCGCTTCGGTTATAGCCGTGTGCGCATGTCCAAGACCTGTGACCGCGATGCCACTCAAGGCATCTAGATAGCGCTTTCCACCCTCGTCCCACAGCTCAGCACCCTCACCGCGGACAAAAGTCACGTCAAGGCGGTTGTAGGTTGTCATCAAATTTGCGCTACTCATTAACTGCCGTCTCCATATCAAGGCGCTTCGACTAAGGGCGTCTTTCCAACTCGAAAATGGATAGCATGCCGCGCTAACGATAAAGCCCGGCTGCTGTGGCCGGGCTTGTTTCCGATATGCGCCGCACACGTGACGCTGGCGCCTATCATGGTCGCTAATGTCATGCTTAGCCGCTAAAATCGCGCCGAAGTCATTGAACTTCAAGCCATTATTGTCAATTAGCTAAGCAAAAAGTGCAAGTTTCTCGATGCCTCCCGTACGTGCTAGAGACTTGCAATCGGCTTGCAAGCAGCGTATCGGGAATTACAATAAGTGTATGACTTTAATTAATTTTTATTGAGACATTATGGACATCAATCAAGAAATCGAAAATCTAGTGAATGACAATCGCGTCGTCTTGTTTATGAAAGGCTCTCCCACTTTTCCCCAATGTGGGTTCTCTTCGCGAACTGTAGAGGCACTAAAGGCGTGCGAGACTGAATTTATCCACGTTGACGTCCTCCAACAACCAGAAGTCAGGCAGAACCTACCGCAATTTTCGCAGTGGCCAACTTTCCCTCAGCTCTTCATTGACGGTGAGCTCGTGGGCGGATGCGACATCGTTCTCGATTTGTTCCAACGCGGCGAACTAAAAAAACTAGTGACACCGTGAAGCCATAGGTAGAGCAGTCTGCGCGGGCATTTCCGGCCGACCTAGTGGCCGCTCTCGTGCAGGGGCCAGTGGCAGCCGTCAGCAGATTCTTTATCGATAAATTCGAGCATCTCTAGATGCGCCTGCTGCTCCGCGTCTGTCGGCGGCAATACCCGTAGACCATCGATTGGCAGTAAGTCGTTACCGTCAAAATTTGTATTGGTTGATTCAGTCGCGTCTCGCGCGCTTTGTAAACTCAGATCGGCTTGACCGCCGGTCATCAATAGGTAGACATCGGCCAGTAGTTCGGCGTCAAGCAGCGCGCCGTGTAATTCGCGATGGGCATTATCAACTTCGTAACGCCGACATAAGGCGTCGAGCGAATTGCGTTGACCAGGATGTAAGTCTCTTGCCAATCGCAGCGTATCGAAAACCCGGCAGTAGCGTTCGGTCGATTCCCACGGTTCACCGAGGGCAGCCAATTCGGCATCGATAAAACCCACATCAAACGGCGCATTATGGATTATCAATTCTGCGTCTTTTACAAACGCGATAAACTCACCAACAATTTCGTGGAAGCAAGGCTTCGACGCCAAAAATTCCGTCGTGAGACCGTGCACCTCGACGGCGCCAGGATCAATATCTCGCTCCGGGTTGATGTACTGATGGTACCGTTTTGACGTGATGCGTCGGTCAACAATCTCAATACAGCCAATTTCGATGATGCGGTGGCCGGCGCTCGGTTCCAAGCCAGTGGTTTCCGTATCTAATACAATTTGTCTCAAAGCGAGCTCCTAGAAAGTTTCAAGCGTGATTCAATTTAGGGTGCCGCAAGCATTTGGTCAATCGCCTCATTCGCGAGCCGATCGGCGGCCTCATTTCCTTCATTACCGGAATGCCCTTTTACCCAGCGCCAACTCACATCGTGCTCACCTGCCAATGCGTCAAGTTGTTGCCAAAGATCTACGTTTTTAACGGGTTTTTTCGCGGCGGTTCGCCACTGATTTTTTTTCCAATTCTTCATCCAATCAGTGATGCCGTTCATCACATATTTGGAATCTGTCCACAGGATCACTGAACTGCGCTGATTTAACGCGGCCAAGGCGGCAATCGCGGCGCTTAGCTCCATTCGATTGTTCGTTGTGTCCGGTTCTGCGCCGTTTAGTGTTTTTTCTTTATCGCCAAAACGTAATAGCACGCCCCAGCCACCATCTCCGGGGTTACCACGACAGGCACCGTCGGTGAAAATTTCCACCACAGGCGATTTGCTGTCTGCCGCGTCGTCACGCATCGATCACAGCGGCTTATCTGAGTTGCGATTATTTCGCGTGGTTGGCTCCACAACGCCGCCACCAGCTAGTAATCGGCGGCGCGTCTCCCATGAAGCCTTCAGTGGCGTCACAGACGCGACGCGTTTTTTTGCGACCAAAACGGAAGCGTTGCCGAAAATCGGCCAAGCAAACGCGCCTAACTGCTCCATGAATTCAAATCTTCGATTGACACCTGGTCGCTGTAAGGGTGGCCGGAAACCGATTTTACTTGCGTGGCGAACATCAAAACCGAGCAGCTGCAGCCAGTCTTTGATACGACTCTGCGGCATGAATCGTCCCCGCCAAGGGACGCCGTCGCGCCAACCTAGAAATAAACGCCACAGCCCAAAAAGACTCCAGGGGTTAAAGCTAACGATAAGAATATGGCCTTCGCCAATCAGTACTCGCTCTGCTTCGCGCAGGAGTTGATGCGGATCATCAGAAAATTCAAGCACAAACGGTAGAACCAAAACATCGATGGCGTTTTCTGCAACGGGCAAGGCGTGATGATTCGACACTAAATCGATACCATCGTCGCCGTCCGCTTTCGCGCCAATGGTAATCTGATGAGAAATTCGCGAACTCGCGATTAATTCACGACCCGCGTGAGCGCCAACGGTCACCAAATGATAGCCAAATAAGTCGGGCAGTATTCGCTCAACGGCGGCGACTACCTCTCGCCTTAAGGTCACACCACATTCGGAGTCAAACCAAGCGCTTAGCGCCTCGTCTTTGTCGACGTCGGTGAGTGGCAAAATTTTTCGCTGAAAAGGCACTAACATTTCAACTTACCTAGCTACGCTCTTCCTTCTCTTCTCGGTCTTAATCATAGGCTGCAATGACGCTTGACGCTATTCGGGAACATTTCTAGGATGGTCCGCCATGGGAGCTTACCGCCGGGATAATTTATTCACCACCGCCGCGCTTGCCGCTGTCATTGCAATCTCCGGCTGCAGCAAATTACCGTTCCTGAACGATTCCCAAACAGCAGAAAACGCGGCCGAGGAGGTCAAAACCACCGAGCCAGCCCGCCCACTCGCCCCCGCAGGGGGAAAGCCGTCGACTCAACAACCGAGTCCTGAAACACCGCCGGGCGACCAAATCGCAGATCTGTGGCAACGAATTCGCAGCGGCTTCGCGCTAGTTAGCGAGCCAAACGGCGCGATTGACGACGCGGTTAACTGGTTTCAGGCCAACCAAAGCGTGGTCAAGCAATCCTCCGAGCGCTCAGTGCCGTTGCTCTATCACATTGTTGAGCGCATTGAGGCACGCCGACTACCAACGGAGCTAGCTCTGATTCCCTTGCTTGAAAGTGGCTACCGAGTCCATGCCCGTTCACCGTTCGGTGCGGTCGGACCTTGGCAATTTATGCCGGCAACCGGCCGACAGTACGGGCTAAGCCAAACGCGTTATCTAGATCAACGAAAAGACATTGTGTTATCGACCAAAGCCTCGCTTGATTACCTTGAGACTTTGCACGCACAGTTTAATGGTGATTGGTTACTCGCAATCGCGGCCTACAACGGCGGTCCTGGTAACGTCAGCAAGGCGCTCGACGGCGAAGACCGGTCTTTTTGGCATATTCGGCACCGACTACCGAAGGAAACCCAGGCCTATGTGCCCAAGTTATTGGCGGCCGCCCGCATAATCGCTAACCCCAAACGATATGCTCAAGCGATCCATAGTGTCCCAGATTCCACTTTCTTCGACACCATTCGCGTCACAGGTCCAGTCGATTTTTCCGTTCTCAATAAATTACCCAACTGGGATGAGACGCTATTCCGCCGGCTTAACGGCGCTTTACTCACCCCTTATTTTGGCGCCTCACGAACGCTCGATATTCGGGTACCCCGCGGGACCGGCGATCTGGTTAAGCAGCGACTTGCCGAAGCCGGCCCTCCAAACTTTCAACACGAACAGGAGTACATCGTTCGGCGTGGCGATACCCTCGGGCAGCTCGCGATCAGGTTTGATGTCTCCTTGCGAGATCTGCAAAAAGTAAACGGCCTCCAGGGCGTTAATATTCGGGCGGGCAAGAAATTGCTCATACCAACGAGCGTTACCGCTGCCGGAGATTCAAACAGCGGACAGCTGAGACATATCATTAAACCTGGCGATTCATTTTGGACGCTTGGTCGGCGACATGGCGTTTCGGCGCGTACCCTTGCTCGGCATAACGGCTTATCACTCTCGAAAACGCTCTATCCGGGGCAGTTGATATTAATCCCTAACGGTCAAGGCAGCGGCGACTCGGCTGTCCGCCCTCCGCTAAACGCCGGAAATTACATGGTGACTCAAGGCGATTCCTTGTGGTCGATCGCGCGACGCTTCAAAGTTCGACTGACCGATTTAAAACGCTGGAACCCATTGCTGAAATCCAACTTACTGCGTCCGGGGCAAATACTCTCGGTCCAGGCGCCCCAAACAAGGTAATACGAATCGAGATACACTAGACTAAAGTTGCTTAGTTGTGCACATCTGCGTTTTCTGCGTATGAAGCGAAACCACCATGAATATTTTCACAAGACTTATTAGATTTTTCGCACGCGCGTTAGTGAGGATCCTATATCGCGTTGAAGTCGTCGATGAACATCACTATTTCGAAGCGGGTGACCGCGTTTTAGTCGTTGCCAACCACGTCTCCTTACTTGACGGTGTACTGCTTTATTTATTCTTGCCAGAGCCACCTACCTTCGCCATCGATCCTGGCATGGCGAATCGCTGGTATTTCAAACCCCTACTCAAACTTGGCGACTTGTTCGAAATGGACCGCTTAAGTCCGATCGCGCTCAAGTCGATGATCAAATTTTTGAAAGACGATAACAAGGCAGCGATTTTCCCCGAGGGTCGCATTTCCGTTACCGGATCATTAATGAAAATTTACGAGGGGCCGGGAATGATTGCCGACATGGCCGACGCCATGGTCTTACCGGTTGGCATTGAAGGGGCGCAGTACTCGCGCGTGTCTTACCTTAAGGGTGCGCAAATTCTGCGATGGTTTCCAAAAATTCGCTTAACTTATCTCAAACCTAGGAAACTCAACGTACCGTCTGACCTGAGCGGTCACGAGCGCCGGCGGCAATCCGCACAAAACCTCGCCGCGATTATGCGTGAAGTATCGTATGCAAATGCCTTTCGTGAAGAAACGGTATTCGACGCCGTCCTGCGGGCGAGCAAAATTCACGGAGCCAATCGGCTGGTGTTGGAAGATTCAACCGGGGCCAAACTGAGTTACCTCAAATTGTTCATGCGCGCCTACGTAGTTGGCCGTTTTATTGAAAGAGATACCACGGCGGACGATCGCATCGGCATCATGTTGCCGAGCACGGTTGCCGCGGTGGTGGTGATGTTCGCCACATTAGCGCGCGGTCGCGTCGCGGCGATGATGAATTTTACGGCCGGCAGCAAAGGACTCAGCATCGCGGCGGAAACGGCCAACGTGAAAGTGGTTTACACCTCTCGCGCTTTTATCGAGACCGCCGGACTCGAAGCTGAAATCGACGCCCTATCCCAAAAAACACGAATCGTCTATCTCGAAGAATTCCGCGATCAAGTGACTATCTTCATGAAGCTTGGCGCAGTTTGCGCTCGCTTTTTCCCGAGAATTTTCTGCTGTAGTAATCCTGGCGCGGTTAATACCAAAGAATCGGTCATCCTGTTCACCTCTGGCTCAGAAGGCGTGCCGAAGGGCGTCGTGCTCTCGCATCGTAATTTACTGGCAAACCGGGCTCAGATTCAGATGTTAATCGACCTGAATCATCGTGACGTGATGTTAAACATCCTGCCCATTTTCCATGCGTTTGGACTCACCGGCGGGATTTTACTGCCGCTGTTGGATGGCGTGAAAACCTATTTCTATCCATCGCCGTTACATTATCGAATCATTCCTGAATTGTGTTACGAAATTGGCGCCACATGCCTATTCGGCACAAACACCTTTTTAACCGGCTACGCGAAATACGGCCATCCGTATGATTTCTTCCAAATGCGTTACGTCGTAGCGGGCGCGGAAAGATTAACTGACGAGACTCGCAAACTGTGGTCCGAGAAATTCGGCGTGCGGGTTTTTGAAGGCTATGGCGCAACCGAAGCAAGCCCTGTTATCGCGGTTAACACACCCATGGGCAACGAGCCGGGCACTGTTGGGCAAATCGTCACGATGATGTCCCACTACCTAGAAAAAGTCGAAGGGATCTCCAGCGGCGGTCGTTTGATTGTACGAGGTCCCAACGTGATGCAAGGTTACTTGTTTCACGGCGGCGATGGTAAATGCTATGCACCCTCCACCGATCGCGGGGAAGGTTGGTATGACACCGGCGACATCGTCGAGGTTAGCCAAGAAGGCTTTATTAAAATTGTGGGGCGTCAAAAACGCTTCGCCAAGGTGGGTGGCGAGATGGTTTCCCTGACCCAAGCCGAGGAACTCGCGAATAGTGCGTATCCAGATAATACGCACGCTGCAGTGGCGTTACCTGATGCGAAAAAAGGCGAACAAATAATCCTTATTTCTGAAAAAATCGAGGTCGACCGAGCTAATTTGGTGAAAGCTGCCAAAACACTCGAAACTAGCGAGCTCGCGATCCCCAAACGCGTCTACAGTTGTGAAGAAATACCCTTACTCGGCAGCGGTAAGGTGAACTACCCCGCCTTAAAGGACCTTGCCGAGACGCTTACTGGCAGCTGACGAGTATTCGTTTCCCATTCAGATTGAACCATCTGGGCTATCAGTATTCGAACAAGCTGCTGTATCAAGAATTAATTGCACCAGGCGCATGTCGAAGTAGGCCCGTGCGCCTTGTTGGCGATTTCATGTTAACGGGAGATAAAAATGCGGGACACAGTTGGGGAATACTACGGGAAGGTTCTACAGACATCGAACGATTTAAAAACAAATGCATGTGTAACCGCCGGCGCGCCCGCACCACATATCGCCCCTCTGCTAAAAAACTTACACGAAGAGACGCTGTCCACTTACTACGGCTGCGGGATGGTTTATCCACCTGAGCTATCCGGTCGTTCAATTCTCGATCTGGGTTGCGGCACGGGTCGCGATTGTTATGTGCTTGCCCAACTGGTGGGAGAATCGGGTGAGGTGGTTGGCATTGATATGACCGATGAACAGCTCGCAATCGCGAATAGGCATTTAGAGTTCCATCGCGAAAATTTTGGTTACGCTGAATCGAACGTCGGCTTTCGAAAAGCCTATCTTGAGCAGCTCGACAGCGCGGACCTCGGAGCCGAGAGTTTTGATGTGATTGTCTCCAATTGCGTTATCAATTTGGCCATCGACAAACCTGCGGTCTTACGACACGCGTTCAACCTATTGAAGCCAGGCGGCGAACTCTATTTTTCCGATGTTTATGCCGACCGACGGATTCCGAGCGCCGTAGCTCAAGATCCCCTCTTGTATGGGGAGTGCCTGGGCGGTGCTTTGTACTGGAATGATTTTTTGAACATCGCTAAACAGGTTGGATTTAAAGATCCACGTCTTGTTGAGGACAGCCCAATCGTAACAAGCGATCCGAATATCAAAGAGAAACTAGGGCAAATAAATTTTTACTCGGCAACTTATCGCTTATTCAAGTTATCGGGACTAGAACCTGAATGTGAGGATTATGGTCAAGCCGTTGTCTACAAAGGTACGATTCCGGGTCAGGAAGCGTGCTTTATCTTAGATAAGCATCACCACATCGACGCGGGACGCGCGTTCCCCGTTTGCGGCAACACCTATAGCATGCTTTACGACACTCGCTTTCGGCCGCATTTCGACTTTATTGGCAATACCGAAAAACATTTTGGTATTTTCACGGGCTGCGGCACCGATCTGCCGTTCGATTCATCAAGCGCTGACGACAGCAATGCGGCGAGCGCTTGCTGCTAGCGCCAAGTTAAATTCAGCCTTATCTCATGCGTTCGGTTTTGCTTATCGCGTTAGTGGCACTTATCGGTGCTTTTTTCTTTTTCGATCTCGGCAGCTACCTTGATCTCGAGTATTTAAAGGCGCAACAAGCAGCTTTATCTGACTATGTGGCTGCCAATCCTTTCAAGGCGGCTGCGGCTTACTTTATCGCCTACGTTGCCATCGCAGGTTTATCACTGCCCGGCGCAACGATTATTACGCTGTTGGGTGGCGCCCTGTTTGGCATTGGCTGGGGAACGTTGCTTGTCTCCTTCGGCAGTACGGTTGGCGCGAGTTGCGCTTTTTTGTTCGCGCGATACTTCTTTCGCGATACGGTTGATCGCCGTTTCGGTGAAAAAATCGCAACCATCAACAAGGGTATCGAAACTGAGGGCGCTTTTTATCTATTCAGTATTCGTCTCATTCCCATCATTCCGTACTTCCTTGTCAATCTGTTGATGGGGCTTACCACCGTCAAGCTGTGGATTTTTTTCGTCGTCAGCCAACTGGGTATGCTGCCAGCCACGATCGTCTATGTGAACGCTGGTACCCAACTCGCAAAGATAGAGTCACTGTCGGATATCGTCTCGGCGCCTCTCATCTTATCTTTTGTGGCGCTCGGCTTACTGCCACTGTTCGCGAAAAAATTCATCGACTGGAAGCGTTATCACGCCGCGTTAGATGGCTACGAAAAACCCAAGCAATTCGACCGCAATTTGGTGGTGATTGGTGCAGGATCCGGCGGTTTGGTGAGCGCCTATATCGCCGCCGCCGTGAAAGCGGACGTCAGCTTAGTCGAAAAACATTTGATGGGAGGCGATTGTTTAAACACAGGATGCGTCCCCTCCAAAGCGCTTATACGTTGCGCCAAAGCCGCAGCACAGGGGCAAGGCGCCGCCCGCTTCGGTGTCATCAACCACGGCCAGGAAGTCGACTTCGCCAAAGTCATGCACCACGTGCGGGACGCAATTCAACAAATCGAACCTCACGATTCGGTTGAGCGTTATCGCGATCTCGGGGTGGAGTGTCTTAGCGGCGAAGCGGAGATTGTTGATCCCTATCACGTAAAAGTGAATGGCAATACCTTATCCACACGGGCCATCATTCTTGCCACGGGCGGTGAACCATTGGTACCCCCAATTGACGGCTTGGACAGCATTAGTTACCTCACTTCCGACAGTGTTTGGTCGCTAACGACGCTGCCTCAGAAGCTGCTGGTTGTTGGTGCGGGGCCAATCGGGTGCGAATTAAGCCAAGCGTTTGCGCGTTTAGGGAGCAAGGTCACCATTGTCCAGCGTGGCGATCGAATCATGCCCCGTGAAGACCCAGACGTTTCGACCCTGATGCTTGAAAAGCTTGAGTCAGAGGGCATTACCGTTGTGTGTGGCGCCAGCGCAAAGTCCGTTAGCGAAGAACATGGTGTAAAGCGATTAGTGTGCTCCTCCGATAGCGATGCAAGCACGCGAGAATTCGAGTTCAACGAAATTCTATTCGCCGTCGGGCGCAAAGCGCGAATCAACACCTTGGGTATAAAAGAACTCGGCATCGAGCTGCGGGACAACGGAACCATCGCGACTGACCAATACTTGCGCACCAATATTCCTACCATTTACGCGTGCGGAGATGCCACGGGGCCTTATCAATTTACCCACGTCGCGGCTCATCAAGCGTGGTATGCATCGATAAACGCGCTTTTCGGCACGTTTAAGAAATTCGCGGTAGATTATCGTGTGATTCCGTGGACGACCTTTACCGATCCGGAAGTGGCACGGGTTGGTTTGAACGAGCAGGAGGCCGCCGCGCAGAACATCGCGGTCGAGATAACGAAATACGGGATAGACGATCTTGACCGCGCGATCACCGACGGCACGGCCTACGGATTCGTTAAAGTGCTAACGCCGCCGGGTAAAGATAAAATTCTTGGCGTCACAATCGTCGGCGAGCACGCCGGCGACCTGCTAGCCGAATTCGTACTCGCCATGCGCCATGGTCTGGGCTTAAATAAAATATTGGGTACCATTCACACGTACCCCACGCTTAGCGAAGCGAATAAATATGCGGCGGGTCAGTGGCGACGCGCCAATCAGCCCGCAGGTCTACTGAAGTGGGTACAACGATTTCATCGTTGGAGACGTAGCTGATTCTGCCTGTGCTAGTTCAACCCTTATCACAGACTGCAAGGCAATCATCACTTAGCGCTCGCAGTAATAGCTGGCCTTTTTCGCGCGTCGCCAGCGTCGGATCGCCATTTACGCCGTCGGGAGAATAATTCGCCTGGTCTGGCTCACTGCGGTTGAACAAGCCCCGAGATATGCGCGTGGGTTGCGGTTTCGCGACGTCCATATCGACGACGGATTCGTCTAACGCCAGCATAATCGAAGTTTCAATTTCATCGGCATGGCCACCGAAAGTCTGTTCACTCAACCGTTGCTCCAGCGCAGTGAATTTTGGACCCGCATAAGCATTGTGTAATATCACGGTCGCTTGCCAGGTGGCACCCCTAAGCGCCGATTCAAGCGGCGCGATTGTGCTGATGCCCGTATTAATTACCACGATCCGCTTAACACCAGAGAATGCCATACCGGCGATAACGGCGCGCGCCGTTTCAGCGAATATTTCGTCGGGCACCGAAACACTACCCGGATAATCAATGAAAGACGGATAATATCCGTATCCCAGTACCGGCCAAACCAACGC
>JBCCFA010000037.1:0-16214 GCA_039029975.1 Pseudomonadota bacterium | reverse complement strand
TGGATGGCATGCAGGGTGGAACCGGTGCCACCCAAGATATTTTTATCGAACATGTTGGGATTCCGACCTTACCTGCTGTTCGCCAAGCCGTTGAAGCCTTAGTTGAGTTGGATATGCACCGCAAAGTACAGCTGGTGGTGTCTGGCGGTATTCGCTCGGGCGCCGACGTTGCAAAAGCCTTAGCGATGGGTGCCGACGCTGTTTCAATCGGCACGGCAGCTTTGATTGCGCTCGGCGACAACAGTCCGGAGTTTGAAGAGGACTATCAAAAGCTCGGCAGTAGTGCGGGATTTTTTGACGATTATCAGGCCGGCGTTTGTCCTGCGGGAATTTCCACCCAAGCTTAAGAGTTAGCCAAACGCCTCGATCCGGGAGTTGGCGGGGAACGCCTCGCGAACTACATCAACACGCTAACCATCGAAGCGCAGATTATCGCTCGCGCTTGTGGCAAGTCGCATCTGCTTAATCTCGAACCAGAAGACTTGTGCGCAACAACGGTCGAAGCTGCCGCAATGGCGGGTGTGCCGCTCGCGGGTACCGATTGGATTCCAGGTAGATAGTACGGCATGAAAAAACCGCTCAAGTTGATTAAAGCCACTTCGTCCGAACAGGTGGCAAACGAAATTGACGAGATTTCGGCACCCGAGGAATTAAGTCAATTTGTTGGTCTGGAGCTAAAACAACAACGCTTAAATCAACATCTGACTATTCAAGATGTTTCCGAGTTATCCGGCATCAGTCGTGGCATGCTCAGCCGAATTGAAAACGGTCAAGCCACTCCCAGTCTGGATACTTTATTCAGACTTAGTAAAACCTTAGGCATCTCTATGTCAAATCTTTTTAAGGATTTTGATGCGCCGGAGGGACATGCGAGTTACGTACCGAAAGGTGAAGGCATGGATGTCGCACGTCGCGGAACGAAAAAAGGACATGTTTACGAGCTATTATCTTACGACCAAGGGCCGAAAAAACTTTTTGAACCACTATTAATCACTTTGGATGACGAAAGTGAAGCCTTCCCGCGTTTTCAGCACACAGGAACGGAGTTTATTTACATGCTGAAAGGACACATGGACTATCGTCATGGCAAACAAGTTTATCGATTAAAAACCGGTGATGCTTTGACCTTCGACGGTCACATTCCTCACGGCCCAGAAGAACTCTCATCAGTTCCCGTGAAATTCCTCTCGATCATTCATTACGGTAGCGAAGATTCTTAAGCGCGCATAAAGATCTTTTTACGCCCAATAAAATCATCCGCCGCGCCTCAGGCATCTAGAAAAGAACACTCGCCAAGCCGTGTAGGGAATTCATTCACATCCTGGCAAGTGGCCGCAGTGACCGCATTCTTGATGAGCGGAATTAATGACGGCACGCAAGTTTCACCGACCTCGGTTCGGTGATCCAGTTCGCTGTTTACTATATGCACATCAACCTAGGGCGCCTGGTGCATCTGTGTAGTTTTATAGTCGTGAAAATCACTTTTCGCTGCCCGGCCCCGATCAATCGTAATTGTCGACCAAGTACCATAAGGCGAACACAGCACAGCCTTGGAATTGCGCAATGGAAGCTAACATCTTGCCGTGAGGCCGACACCTGTAAGGGGAATTAGACTCCGGATTTTTCAGCCTGTTTTCGATAAGTTGATTATGTGCCGAAGGCAGATGGCTTCCTTTAGAGGCAATTGATTACATTATGTGGCGGGCGGAGGTATTTTCCGTCGAGACACGGGCAGGAGGGCGAATAAGGAAGCCGGTAAGAACATCAACAGCGCAGGGGGAATTGGTATTGGTAATGGTCCTAATAGATACTGGGTCCCAGACGCAGCGGCGATGGAAGCGCCTTGCGGCAACTCAATATAGGTAGTCGCCGTGTTACCTAGGTTCAAAATTGAATGAGACTGCAATTCATTCGACGGGATGCCGTCTAAACCGACCGGATCCACAGCAGCGTAGGCACTAAGTAGAACCTTAAGTTCAAACGGTACGCCGTAGGTGAATTGAAATTCGCCAGACGTACCGTCAGCGATATCCATGACAGACAAACCTGTACCTTGAAACTCGCGCGACGATTTTGGGTTCGAGGAATCGATCACGGGCGTATTTACGCCATCGGGGTCCAAAGATACTTCAATGTTATATCCACCCGCGTTACTACCAAAACCAAGGTCAGCGGTAGATTGCCTAACGCCCGTAACAATAACACCGATCGAGGCCGTGCCGATTCCAACACCTCCATTTATCGTAAACTCATCTACATACCAGGCAAGGCCCCTGGCGGCGCGCCCGCCGATAGAATCAAAAACCGGCTCACGAATCGATTCCCCATAAATTTTTAGATAGCCAAATTTTGCCTCCGTTCGCGCCGTGCCATAAGTCTCTACTTGTTCGGAAAACGCGGGCGAGCCGTTTGTTTGCAAATCAGATCGGACGGTTTGGCTAGAAGGCCCGTTAGGCAGCAGTTTCCACTCGATGGTCGTTCGAGCAAAGGTTTCCATTGCTGCGTGTGCAGACGATGCACAGGCCACAATAGCAAAAATGGTGAGTAAGAAACTCAGACAACGCATAACAGTCCCCTTAAATGATCCCTGACCACGCATTGAATCAGATTCCACGATGGATCCAAGAGCTGATTCTATAAGCTGTGAAATGTTACCGAACGCTGTTCGCCCGAAATAGGTTTGCTATTGGCGTACTTTGTCGGTAGATATTCGCGGGGCATGCTATGCGCCAAAACAGGCTGGCTTCTAAAGAGAGTAACTGGTGCGACATTAAATCACCATTGATGCTTTAGACAATGAAGGTTACGGTTTACGCGCTCTAATCAGAAGTTGATCGGTTTTATACCGTATTCCGTCCTCGAAAATTACTTGGGTGTGATCATCATCAGGATTAACTAAATTATCAGACTCAGCCTCGACTATAAACTCCGCTTTTTCGATCAGTTCATGCACTATCTTCGGCTGGGTTCGATGAAGCTTTGCATTGTCTTGCTCGGCAATACCCACATGATCACTGATCGCTAATATACCGTTAGGCTTTAGCCCGCGTTTTATGTTTTTTAATACGTTCAAGACTGTTTCTTCGCCCCCATCGTGATAATCGTCATGTATATTGTAAGCCCACATAGCAAAATCTAGACTTGCTTCAAACGGTAAATCACTGGGCTCCATCACCACGTACCGCACATTAGGCAATCGATTGCCTTCTAACCTTTTCATCATTCCGCGATGGTGCTCCCCGCCGATTAGTTTCAATACCAGAAAAGAATTCTGCGCGTACACTACTCCCTTGAGACCAACAGCAGCAGATAAGATCTCGGCGCTATAACCGGAACCTGTGAGCAGATCGAGTACTGTCATGCCAGACTCAATACCGAAAAAGGACATCATCTCGGGCGGTTTCCTTCCCGCATCTTTCAGCGCATCATAGGGCCCGCGATCGGGCCTTGGCATTGCAGCGGTTATACGGTTAGCAACAGAATCGGTAGCTGGAAAAGCGGCTGCGGGACAGAAAACCATAAAGAAGACCGCGCTTCGCGCTAAAAGATTACAATTAAGACGCATCTTTCGTTCCCATCTCTTGTTACTTGACGTCCAGTTTATGCCTATTTCTATTTCTCCGATATCACGCAGCGCTTTGTTCCGTAGCCGGCGCGCCTGGCAACAAATACTGAATCGAGTAAGCGCGCAATGAATGCTGGTGTAATCTCAATCGCGGTCTTCTGGTTCCTCTATATGGCCGGCCTGGGCGTTATCTTTCCGTACCTGAGTCTTTACTTTCAAGAACATGTTGGCTTAAGCGGAACACAACTCGGCGTTGCCCTTGCCATGCACCCATTGATGGGTATCTTCGTCTCGCCCCTATGGGGTCAATGGGCAGACAGGACCGGCCAACGCAGGGGCGCGCTATGTTTACTAGCGATCGGTGCAGCGGCTGGATATCTCGTTGTGCCCCACGCAACGAGCTTCTTCAGCCTATTGCTGTGCTTAGCGTTTTTGTCGGCGTTCACGGCACCTCCAATGGCGGTCGCTTCTTCGATTACATTCGCCGTACTTGGTAAAGGTGGTGCCGCCCGTTTTGGCCGCGTCCGCGTTTGGGGCACGATCGGCTATTTAATCATGATAATCAGTTTTCCGTGGATCCATGGCGACGACAACGGCCTTGAAATCATTTTTCCGATCGCTGCCCTGATGTGCCTGGGCGCCGCGTTTACTTTAGTGCGGGTGCCATCCTCAAACGCAATTTCGGTACGGGCGAACCGCGAAGACCTACATGCGCTGCTGAAACAGAATTCCTACTTGCGTCTACTTGTCATAGCTTTCTTTTCTTTCGGCTTGTTGACAGCCCCCATCGCCCTATTTCCAGTTTTCGTTACTGAACGTGGCGGTAGCGTTGAAACAGTCAGTCGATTATGGATTCCCATGCTGCTCTTGGAGATCCCGCTCATCTACTATGCGGGCGCCGGATTACGCCGCGTCGGTGCACGGGGATTGATTGCGGCGGGCATTGCTTTAGATGGTCTGCGCTGGGTAATTACTATTGCGGCACCAAGTTTAATCTGGATTTTTGGGATTCAACTTCTACACGGCGCGGTCGTCGTTGGTTTGATTGTGGGTATGCAACTTTATGTGGAAGGTGAAGTGCCAGAGCAATTGCGCGCCACCGGCCAAACGGTTTTGAGCACCGTAATGAGTATTGGTGCTGTGTTATCTCATTTATGGGGAGGTACCGCGCTAGAGCAATTCGGTGTCGACGCGCCGTATTTAATCGCGGGCCCACTCTCCGTCGGTCTTGGAATCGCCGCTTGGTTTTATCTACACCCCCAAGTGAAAGTCGCCGCGGATTCTGGAGAAACTTAGCGAGGAGATTATAAAATCTAGGCGATTTTCTCGAAAATTCTCGCTAATTTTTCGCCCTTATGCTGATTTAAGGATTTTACATAAGCGATCTTCCCAAGCAGATGAGCGCGAAAATTTGGATGATTTAATCGATTCTGAGTTGTTATTCCGTCACGCACACAGTTGGTGAGTATCGCCTTCAAGTTGTCGTACTCCTTCCGATCGACATTGATGCGTTCATTACAGACGATGCCGACAATTTTCTGTTTTTGGTGATGTTGCTTGAACCTGGTTTTACGAAAATTGAGCTCAAAGCCCTCGTCAATCACGATTGCTCCAACAAGCGGTTCTAAATATTCTCGCGGCCATCGGTTGTCGCTAGAAAATGCAATATCATCTGCATATCGCGAATACGCATATTCGAACTTATTAGCGAGCCCAGCTAGCCTCTTATCTAGGTGAAACATTGCCGCGTTCGCTAACCCAGGAGAAGTCGGTGCACCTTGCGGTAAATGCCGCTGCAAAAGGCGACGGTTTAGTGCTTTTCCAATTTCCGTTTGCGCAATTTGCTGTTTGCGAACGCGATGACTGCATAACCCCGCTAGATAAGCGGCGACGGAATCAGGATACCCAAGCCTAGCAAATAGACGTTTTACTTGGAGCCAGGTGATGCTTTGGAAGCAATGCGAAATATCGAATAAAGAGATGAAATTCTTGCCTACGTGTTTTCTCGCATGATCTTTACAGCTAAGCCCTTTGCGAAAGCCCATTGCCGCATCGTGAACTGGCATCAGTTCAACTATTTCTTTATTAATCTCTCTCTGAATAGCTTTTATTCTGGTCTTTGGGATTTCTAGCACCCTTATTCGACCGCGAGATTTTTGAACTGTTCTATAACTGTAGTGGTTTTGATGTGGCGCTTCTTCCTTGTCCGTCCGCCACAAGTCGGCTAACCACTCGAGTTCGCCCCGGCTTATGCATAGCCATTCAGAGATATCAGATACCGAAGCAAGTACAGGCAACTCACCATTTATTAATTCTGGGTTAGCGGTTGGAGAAATAACATAGCGTGATACCCGAGGGTAAGGCGAGCGCCCAACAAACCAACGTTTGAGTCTTGGTGACGAAACTAGGTATTGCGTAAGTTCTTCAACATGGGGGCGCAAAGAATAACGAGCAAGTAGGTCATTAATTAATTCGTCGATATCCGCGGGTAAACGCGTCACGCTTTCGATGGATAACGCGGCAAGAACACTGTATCGCCATTCGGACGCCACATATAGCTCAGCTAATTGCCGGCAAAATTTTTCGCGACGGTTACGCATTATGAATGTCTAAATCACTCCATCATTATTGCCCTACCTAAACGCGCATATCGGGCATTGCGGATTTGCCGACCGAATTATTCTTCTTGGCAAATCCTAATAATTAGGGTGGCACTTAACCCAGAATCCGCATGAACAAAATTGCACGTAGTGCAACGCCGTTCCTGCTACGTATACTTCAGATCGCTTTACCTTGGGGTAACCCCAAAGCCCGGTTTTGATGCCGGAAGGTCTTAAGTGCCAATCTTTACCCTAACGCGCCCATAAAATCGTCGCAAGAATTTGATATCGTCTGATGATTTTTAAATTTGTGATAGTAATAACTGTTACCAGAAGGAATGAGGGGAATCACTAATGGCATCTCGAAATAATGAAGTCTGTGTAATCGTCGGTGGCGGCCCCGGCGTTAGTGCGAGTTGCGCTCGATTGTTTGTAGAGAACGATATGCAAGTTGCAGTTGCTGCGCGTAATCCGAATAAAGAGGTCTTAAAGCGTCTTGAAGTAGATCACAATGTGCATCTTTATCAATGTGACGCCACCGATCCGGATTCCGTTAGCGCGTTATTTGACAAAGTAAAAAACGACTTAGGTTCGCCGAGGCTGGTCGTTCACAATATCGACGGCCGCCACAGGAAGGACGGCAGTTTGTCCGAAATTATCAGAAAAAATTTGGTTGATGCAGATCCGGACATGGTTTTGCAAACAATGAAGAATTCTGCCTTTAGCGCTTTTCTTGTCGGTCAAGCGGCAACTCGGTGCATGCTATCTGAAGAACCCTCAGGAGATGATCATCGCGGTACGATCATATTCACCAATGCAAGCGCCGCATACAAAGGTTATCCGCAAAGTGGTGCGTTCGCGATTGCTTCTCATGGCAAATCTGGTTTAGCGCAAAGCATGGCGCGCGAACTTTATCCACAAGGTATCCATGTTGCGCATGTCCCTATCGATGCTGCGATTGGGTGGGAGCAAGAAGACGGCAGCCGATGGCATCGCTTGGCCGGTACAACGAAAAATGACAATATGGCAGATCCAAACCGGATCGCCGACGTGTATCTTCAAATTCACAGACAGCACCGCTCCACTTGGGCGTTTGAAGTAGTGCTGAGACCCTGGTTGGAAAATTGGTAGTAAATAAGTTCATTATTCCGGGGACACAATACTAATTTTCGCCTCTATCCAATGCCACCTGGACCTTCGGGGGCCTACCTGCCTTGCGCGGTCTTAGACGCCTACCGGTCTCGCGCTCCAATTTATCAATGAACTGTGGAGCGCCAAGCGGTCTACCGGTTCGGGAATGTTGGCGAAAACTGTCGATATCATTAGCGCAAGTTTGTTGATCAAGGTATGACTCCCAATTCGCCACCAGCTTGCGCATGGGCTGAGCCGGCATTAAATCGTCCTGCTGACAGGTGAGGTGAGTCTGCGCGCTTGACCAGGGCCATTCGGCGGCCGTGTTACACAGGCCCGCCCGAACCGGATTCATTTCCACATAGCGTACGGCGGACAATAGGTAGTTTTCGTCCATCGGAAACGAGGCGAATCTCCCCTGCCAAAGATAGCCTCGCCAGTTTTCCCGAAAATTGACGTAACGAGTGTATCGCCTATGTGCCTCGGCTACCGAGCGGCGCAGACTCTGTGCGTCTGATGGCACAAGAATTAAGTGAACATGATTCGGCATCAAGCAATATGCCCAAACTTGTACGTCGCAACGTGCGCAGTGCGTTTGCAATAACTCTTTATACACCCGGTAATCGTCTTCGCAGAAAAATACCCGCTGCCGGCGATTACCTCGCTGAGTGATGTGATGAGGGATATTTGGAACAACGACGCGTGCCATTCTTGCCATTGCAAATCCTTTTGCTAAGCCAGAGTTCGTATTGGCCAGGATGATAGCCCGGTTCGATGAAAGGAGACTAGTGTTACGTTGACCACACAGAAATAGGTATTGTGTCCCCGGAATATCCGGGCTCTACTAACAGGGCAGCGAATAGGCATTGGTACATCTAGCCGATGATTATTAATCGCCGACGTGGCAATATTCACCTGACAAGCATCTCGATATAGAAAACAATTGCTGCAGCGCGAGCGTTCTATCGAAACAAGCTGCGATTGAGAGGAGAACCGCATGGCCCTAAAAGCGAGAGATGATTCCGTCGTCGCGGATTACGGCGCGGAGCAGGCCGCGATGGATGAATACATGTATGAGGGTGAAAAGCGTGCGTATGCGCTAGGTAACCGAGGACCAATAAGGTTCGATGAGAATGGTCAACTCGCAGAAGATATTCTAGATGCCTACTGGCGGTGCGGGTTTTACGTTTTTACCGATGTGTTGAAAGCCGATGAGCTCGCCGACATTGAAGCGGATATTTCCGATATCATCGATCGGCTCCCAGTCACCGAAGGCGCGAGCCTCGACGCCAAAGGCCGACCGGCACTCACTAAGGATTGCGAAGCACCAACATTATTCTGGGCCAGACCGCTGGGCGATCCGCTCGGTGGCACCGATATGGCGAACGGACGACATGAAGCAAAAATGTTTGAGCCGACGCAGCCGGCTAACACGCCCGAGAAATCCGTTTACCTGATGCTGGGTTCTTTGCAATTTTCCACTGCTTGCTTGCGCGTATATGGCCACCCCAAACTGCTCGCGGTGGCGGCTGCGATAAATGGTGAAGATTTTACGCCGTTCAATGAAGCACTGTTTATCAAACAACCAGGTATTGGTGCCTCGGTAGCCTGGCATCAGGACGGTATCACGCATTGGAATAGCCCCGAATTTGACCAAGGCACTCACGGTTTTAATTTCATGGCACAGCTTTACGGATGTAACGCACAAAACGGTTTATGGGTGGTGCCTGGTACACACAAACACGGCAAGGTGGATATCAAAACCTTGGTCGCCGAAGGCGGGTCGGATCGATTACCCAATGCTGTACCAATGATTTGTTCAGCCGGAGACGTCGGCATCTGCAATCGTCAAACTTTGCATGGTTCGTTTGCGAATACGAGTAACGAAACTCGTATCACGATAAACTTCGGTTTTCATCGTCGTAAGTCCGTACTAGGCGTGACTGCGGGTGGAGTACACAACGCGCGTGCCACTTACGATGAGGCGCGAATAGCTACACGAGCGCGATTGATTGGTTATGCGATTGACGCCCGTCGCCAACGTTTCCCAGAAGAAACCCCGTTTCAATACAAACCTTTCGCAGGTAGCGAGGATGATTATCGTTGGAATGAAGCCGCGCAGGCTGACTTAAAAGATTACAACCTTCTCGACTTGAGTATTTAGTAAGGCACAAAAGGCGCCGGCTTACCTATTCAACGTTCTTTGTCTGATTCGGTAGCGGCGAATAATAAGCCGGGCCTAGATTCTCGATTTCATAATCGTCATCCGGGTAGGTCCGATACGATTGGTTAGCGACAAGATCGGGGAAAGCATCGAACGAAACAAACTGTTTTATGATGCGCCGAGTTTTCAACAAAGACCACAATGCGACGCGAAGTGGCCAGATCGGTCTGTCATATCCTACCGCTAGCAAAAATTGTGGTCGGCACAAACACGCAGCGAGCGGTTTTACCGCAGGACGAAATGTTTTTGGAAGCCATCCTTGCATAATGCGAATAGTGGCATCGGATACATTTCGACTGTATTCGTTGGGTACCATTTCGCGTGCTTCGTAATTCGAAATAAAATCATTGTAATCAGAGCGCGTATCGGGGATATCTTTAATACACATGCGCTGACCAATTTGCATCCAAAAGTAATACCACGCTTGTTCTTCGTGCGGTGTGAACGCGCGCCAACCGTACTCGCGCATCCACTCAACGGGGAAATCGATGAACGTCCACAAAACAAATAAGTAGTCGTCGTTTTTGATGGTGAAGCGAGCATGCGCCTGATTCATTCGCCGCAACGCGCGATCGCCAAGTTCATTGTCCCAGCCCGCTTCCATGAATTGCGCAATTAACAGGTAGGTATCGTCATAACGCTTCTGCCCGTGATTATCAAACTCCTGAGTGAAATCGAGCAGCTGCGATACGGATTTGCTGCCATAAGTATGGTAAAGCGCAATTTCTAGTGACCGTGTCATATCCATGGGAAATTCATATGACTTCAAAAGAAACGCAATGCGCTGACAATCGACCTTTGCGTCAAGGGATGCGATTTCTTTAGCGACCGCTGGATTTTGTCTGAACCCCCAAGGGCGCGTGTATTCTGGCCCGGGAGGATTACGATGCTTGCCCCTCGCCGTGGGAGCCTTCGGCCTTGCGGCTCCTGCGATACTTGCCATAACCGGCACCTGCTTCTATTTATTTAATCATTCAAACGACCAAGCGTACTCTAATAATTAATCGAGGGACACGGTTCTTAAACTCAGTGCAAGGTCGATGCGCCATAGCCTTCATCAGTCTCCAGGGTTTGCGCTGTCTATGGAGTTCGTTAGCGTCAGATCAATTAGGTATACCCGCCATTCGGTCAATTGATTTATCCTGGCTAGGGCTGACATTAAAACATCCTGCTCCTACTAGGGGCGAGTCGGTGAGCTTAAACAAAGGCGTTCGGCCAACTGTCACGGGCCAGCAGGTGGCGATTATAACTAGACGTGACGTGAGTTTGATGCCGTGAAGTTGATGGTGCAGCAATGGCCTTCGACTAAGCTACGACAGCTCAGGTGAAATAAGTATTGTGTCCCCAGAGTTGTCCCCAGAGTACAGAGTTGATGTCAGTTTGATGCCACGACGATAACAGTGCGGCAATTTGACATTAAACTGAGATACCTCAAATAAGGCGAAATAAGTGTTGTGTCCCTAAAATAGGATCAAGTTTTAAAATACCAAAAAATCTTAAACGCCAGGCTTTACCCTGACTTGCCGGTAAAAACGTCGCAAGTATTCGATTTTGACCAAACCCCAGGGCACATCAATTCAGTTTGCATGTTGTATGAATTCCCAAATACTAAACGGCGAGCACGCAATTTCTGATGAATGCAGAATAACCAAACAGTTGCGCGCGATCGCTTAAGCGATTGGCCAGGGTCGCCACCGGTTCCTAACTAAGATTCACTTTATATACTATCGCTCCCAGGCGCTTACCGATGAATCTCGCTGAAGCGAGGAGGCAGAGACATAATTAAAATATTTCGATTTTCTTGCGCTAAGCAACTCGTTCGCAAAATCACAAACGACCGGATTAGGCTTTACGTGCCTGACTAACCGGTGAGCGTTTTTAAACCACGCTATTATCGACCATTACACCGCCCTCTATGCCATATTTGTTGCAAACGCGATCCAGCGTTACCCGCAGATGCGATAACAACTCCTCGCGTCGACGCTTGAGCTGGCTGAAGACCCACAAACGGCGCGGAAGCGGATACCAGCGCTCAAAATCCAAACCACAATTTGCCATGACGTCGATTGGTACCGAACCTAACACGACCAAAGTGTTATACATCATGTGCGACATGGCGGCGAAGCCGAAAACTTTGCGATGACGTTGCGCGAGTTCTTCTAAATTCATGGCGTAAAGAGGGACCTCACGAATATTGCCTAAGCCCCAAAGATGCCCAAAGTAGTAACCCGCGAATGTTGTAAGAAAGTGGATTGAGGAGGTATTTTGAACGGCTATAACCTTGCCGCTCGGAGACACATACGGCTCATACGGATGCACCTCACGCATCGTGTAACCTGAACAATTAACAATCATGGCGCCAGGTTCAATCGGCTGAGGTGGCAAATTATTGAAATGAATTTCGGTCCGCTCGCCGGAATCAACCACGTCTTTGAAATAATCGACAACCACTTGGCGAGCACCACCTTTTACCAGCGCAAACTCCTGCTCCGATAGTGCACCAAAGAAGAAATTTTGTGGAGCATCACCCAGTGAGAGCCCATATTGACGGTTAAAATACTTGAGCATCTCGTCCTCGTTATCACCGTTGTATCGCATGGTGACATCCATAAATGATTCGGCAAGCGTACTGCCACCGAACCAGCGACTTAGTCCGCGAGGAAAGACTCTGTCTCGATTGATGAACATCGTCCCGTGCCCAATGATCAACGTAACTGGGCGGCCCGGAAACTGCTTTAACAGGGTACACGCAGTATCCATCGCAGTCTTGCCACCGCCGACGATATAGACCGGCGAATTAGCGTGTTGTGAATCGAACAGCGCCGTGTCGTGCGGAGAAACTGAAATGATTCTGGTGCTCGATACGTTCAGTGCCGGTAAGGGTTTAATATCGTAACCAAACGCTTTGATTACCTGTCGCGCGCGGATGGATACTGACGCACCACCATTCAGTGATTGCAGCGCGACATCCACCACTTCTTGTCCGTCAACAGTTTGTTCCTCCAACGACTGGAAATCGTGCTCAAAGTATTCATGCACGGCCGCACGTTTACGGATTGCATTTAAACAATGCTGCGTATGCGCGACGACTTCCTTTTTCGACGCGAGATAGGCAGGTGGTTGATTCAAATTCCAGGGAACATCACCTGCAGTGAACAGTGGATGCGGCTGATGCAGCCTAACGAAGTCATAAATGTTATTCCACATGCCACCAGGATTCGCTATGCGATCTACGATAACGACGGATTTGGCATGATCATAATTCGTCGCGGCATGAGCCACGTTCAAGCCCGCAATGCCAGCGCCCACCACACACAAATCACATTCGACGGCCGCAGCATTCATTTGCGCGGCCGCAACGTTTGTCGGTTCAGGAAATAGGGGCCCACGAATTCGCCTGCACTGCGCAGTGCACGCCTTACCGTAGCAACGATCGGAATATGGAGAATATTATTCATCAATGTCATGCCGAGCGCTCTCGGTGCATCAATTCTTCAGTTTACCCCATTGCAACGCGGTTATCGCTGCTATAGTGCTAACCAATGCCGTGTTCAGGCGCCGTTACGATAAGCAAATCTAGCGCCGATTATAGTCACCGTCAGGATGCGTGCTATCAACTTCCTTAATGAAGATTTAGCGTGTTACAAATTTGGCGATACAGCTTTCAAATTGCGCTACGTTGGATAATGCACTAAGAGGTTCCAGAAAGTTTTTACGGAATGCGCCGCTTTGGTGTCATTCACGTATATGATCTAGGGAGAGTTCACAATCTACCATATATAAACCATACGTCATCTCAATGCCGAGTTACAAAATTACCCGTGGATTGCGTTCGCACACCGCGCACGTGCAAGAAGGTAGGCCGTTTGAGGTGCCTGCCAAATCGACACTGTTAATGGCCGCTCACGCTGCTGGGATCGACTGGCCGTACGGTTGTCGGGTGGGGCTTTGCGGTCAATGCCGCTGTAAATTGTTGCATGGACAGGTCAGTCCGCTTGGCGACATGAGCATGACCTTAGACCAATCATCGATAGAACAAGGTTATATCCTTGCTTGCCGCTCTTTGCTGGATAGCAATATTTTAATTTTGCCTCCGGACAATCAATCTGCCGAAAGCGATGAAATGAGCGGCAAGATTCTTAGCACAAACTTACAAACCGCTGAAATTATGACCGTGCATATCCAGTTGGATCAACCGATGCGCACTGCTTATTTCGCCGGCCAGTACGCTCGGCTGAGTGTGCCTGACGTAGTTCCACCACGGTGTTTTTCTTTCGGAACCGCGTGCCGCGGTGATGGCGTTATCGAATTTCACGTTCGCTTGTTTCCGGACGGGCAATTAGCTTCTTGGTTGCGAGAAACTGATCGAAGCGGAGAAGGGGTGACATTGAGTCAACCCTTAGGTGAAATCGGTCTACGTAACGCGGAACACGGTCAACCGTTACTATTTGTTGCCGGTGGCACGGGCGTATCGCCGATTTTAGCGATGATCGAAGAACTTGCTTGCTTGGGGGAGGCGCCCCCTGCCGTTACATTCGTCTATGCGGCGCGTGATCAGGCGCATCTTTATGTGACAGACCAACTTAAGCAGCTACGAAGTCAATGGCGCGGCACCGATAGATTCAAATTTATTCCCATACTATCTCGCGAAGCGCCGTCAAGTGATTGGCAGGGCTTACGCGGGCATATTTTTGATCACCTAGACGAGATTATTGAGGAAAACAGTGCGAACCATGCTTTCCTTTGCGGCCCACCGGGATTAGTTGATGCGACTGAACTCACATTATTGAAAGGTGGATGGGACCGCGCTCGAATCAGCGCCGATCGATTTTTACCGGCATTCGATTAGCGCTGGAAAAACCAAAAAAAAGCGCCGGATCATATCCGGCGCTTTTCTACTGATAAAGGTAAAAAGCTATCAGAGCTGAATGATAACCGTTTTCAGTTCAGTGTAAGCCTCGATGCCTTGACGCGCTTGTTCACGACCGATACCGGATTGTTTGTAACCGCCGAACGGCAGTGCGGAATCAAAAACCCCGTGGCAATTGCCCCACACGGTACCTGCTTTCAGTTTCGACGCGAGTTTATGCATCGTGGAAACATCTTTTGTCCAAATGCCCGCGGCAAGTCCAAAGCTAGTGTCGTTTGCCGATTTCGCGACCTCATCCAAATCATCGAACCTTTGTGCGACCACGACTGGGCCGAAGATCTCTTCGCGCACGACGCTCATTTCCGGCTTCACATCAACCATCACCGTTGGGTTCACGTAATAGCCGTCGCTCGTTGGTGAATCACCACCCACAGCGATGGACGCGCCCGCTTTTTTACCCGCTTCGATGTAACCCGTCACGCGTTCAAACTGTTCCTTTGATACCAGCGGACCCATCTGACCCTCTGGATCTAAAGACGGGCGGGGCGCCCATGCTTCACTGGCCTCGGCGACGCCTTCGAGCAATTTATCGAAGATTGAGCGATGTCCATAAAGGCGGGAGCCAGCGACGCAGACTTGTCCTGAATTGAAAAACACGGCGCCAGCAGCGCTTGGCGCTGCGGTTGCCATATCGACATCTGGCATGACGATAACTGGCGATTTCCCGCCCAATTCCAGGGTAACGCGTTTCAGCGTGTCCGTAGCGGCGCGGTTAATGATCTTACCGACTTCCGTAGATCCGGTGAAAGCGACTTTGTCCACGCTCGGGTGGTTCACTAGGGCGGCCCCAGCCGTTTCGCCTAGCCCGGTAATAATATTAAGGACACCGGGCGGTAAGCCAGCTTCGGCAACTAAATCGGCAAAGCGAAGTGCGCTTAGTGAGGTTTGCTCCGCAGGTTTTAAAATGATGGTGCAGCCAGCAGCTAGCGCGGGCGCGATTTTCATCATCGCCATTAGCAATGGAAAGTTCCATGGCACGATTTGAGCGGCAACGCCAATGGGCTCGCGGCTCACATAACTGAAAAAATTCCCACCGGGTGCGGCAGAGGGTTGGGTTGTCTCACCGCCCAGTTTAGTTGCCCAACCCGCCATGTAACGCAAACGATCGATGGACGCAGGGATGTCAACTTGTGCTGCCATACCGATGGGCTTGCCGTTATCGATAGCCTCTAGCTCGGCGAACTCCTCAGCATGTTGTTCCAGCAAATCCGCCAACCTCAAGATAAGGCGTTCGCGCTGATTCGGCGGCAAATCAGACCAGCGCCCATCGTCGAAAGCCGTACGTGCTGCGCTTACGGCACGATCAACATCAGTGTCCGAAGCGTCCGCGATTCGTGAAATTTCGACTAAGGTTGAGGGGTCTTCAACGCCGAGCGTTTTGCCGTGCGACGAATTCACCCATTCGTTATTGATAAACAAGGCTGGCTGGCGATTTAACGCCTGCTGTGCGGCGTCCGAATATGCTCTTTGTTGAAATTTTGTCGCGTCACCGATCTCTGAAGCTTGTGTTGCCATTTTCGTTCTCCTGAATCCAATGTTCGCTTTGCTTTTGCGCAAAACGAATTGCTGTGCACGGCATACCGTCGCTCGGTGTCAATCACGCTCTTCGCGATGATCAAAACGTCTTAACGATTTCTTTGCGGGCAAGTCGACGGATGCCGTATTGCAGTATTTTGTTGCCGTCTCCCGTTCGCGCCTAAGCCCAGGGGCGATAACTACGGGCCCTAGCAGACGATACTAAAACGAAATGATAATTATTTACAC